>WLLG01000148.1 GCA_009700815.1 Actinomycetota bacterium | reverse complement strand
GTGGCTCTGTCGGGTGGCCAGCCTCCATCTTGGCAAGGGCTCCCAATCGAGTTTGAAGTTCACGGAAACCCACGCAGCGCACAGCCGAGGGCAACGCCGGCAACATCGACAAAGGGTGAACTCTCCACTCTCCGGGGGGTGCCCACACAGCAGCTCCCTCGTGCTCTGTGGTGGTAAAGACTGTTCCCGATTTCACTTTGGAGTGGATGACATGACCAAGAAACTGGCCGAGGTGCTTGCGCCGACGCTCAGGGTCCCGCACCACCCACATCCAGATCGGGTCATCGAAGAATGCCTTGCCCAAAAGTCCGCCCAGCGCCTTGGACTCACCGTGTTGAGCGAGCCGGACAACGGGAGGAGTTCTTGGGCTCATGATTTAGGCGCGACGCACACAGCAGCTTTTGATCCGAAGGATGCCGTCCGTCGAGCCTCGCGAAGAAAGTTCAGGTCTAGGCCAGAGGTGACGAACGCAAACGACAACCCAGTAGCTGGGTCGGCCCAGGCAATTTGGCCTCCTGCACCGTTGTGGCCAAAGGCGTTGGCCGACACTGTTGCGCCCATTCCGCGCATCATGGACAGGCCGTCATCGCCGGCGATCACGAGTCCAAGCGATCGGTTCGAGGCAACCCCGGTATCAGGGCTCGGAAGTGTGCACATGATCTTGGCAGTACCGTCGGCTAACACCGCTGGGTCCCATAGGCCGCCGGGATTGTGCAGCAGCGACTGGTAGTACATGGCGAGTGCAGCGGCTGTGGAAACGCCGCCACCTGCAGGAATCCCCGCAGCGCGTATCTCCGGATGATTGAACCCCAACAGAATCGCGGGAGTGACTTCGCCAATATCGAAGTCCGCGGTTCCAAATACTGCTTCAATCTCGGCCGGACTTGGTAGCTCGCCAACCATCTGCATGACGGCGATCTCGCCTTGTTCCTCGGCAGGCGTTCCCAGGCTGATGCCAACTAGGCCGAGCGGCTCGATAATGCGCTGGCGAACTACCTCTCGGTAGTCAATGCCCTCCACAACTTCGATCATCTCGGCCACAACCCAATGGGCTGCAGTTGGGTGATACTCAAAGTAGGTGCCGGGCTCAAAAGCAGCGTGCCATTTTGCAAAGGTCTCTTGCCTGCCAGCCCGGGTATCCCAAGTTGGTGGGCCCAGCGGTGCAGCCGGGAACCCAGAAGTATGGGTGAGTAGCTGTCCAAGGGTGACCTGTGCCATCCAGTCCGGAGTTTTCCCTAGGGTGCCGAACGCTGGAATCAACTCGATAGCGCGGGTATCAGGAGCGAAGCGGCCTTCTGCGATCAGTTGCCACACCACCCCAGCAATCAGGGCCTTGGTGCAAGAGAAAATATTGAACTCAGTCTGCGCAGTTGCGGAGCCAAAACTCTCGAAAACCGCTAGTTCCTGATTGACCGCCATGGCCATCTGCGCTGCTGGCATTCGGCCAGCGTCAACCTCTACCTGTATGCGCCTGCGGAGCGTGTCGAGTGCGGCTAGGTCGATGCCAGCATCGGCTGCGTTGATAGTGGGCTGCACGGGATCGGCGGAGAAGGAAGTCACAGGATCCAACGCTAGTCCTCTGGCCCTGCACATAGGACTAGATTGCGGAGCAGTTCCAATAAAGGAGTACCGCATGAAAATTGTAGTGAATTATGACCTATGTGAAAGCAACGCCATCTGTATGGCAGTAGCTCCCGAGGTGTTTGAGGTACGAGACGATGATTTTCTGTACCTGCTAACTGAGGAGCCTGGCGAGGAGCTTCGCGAGAAGATGGAAGAATCAGCTCGCCGATGCCCGAAACAAGCCATCACCATTGAGGGCTGATGTGACGGTAGTCATTGCCGGCGCTTCACTCGCTGGGCTGACCGCTGCTGAGACGCTGCGTGCCGAGGGGTACGAGGGCGCAGTGATTGTGGTGGACCCTTCCACGACAATCCCGGCGGATCGTCCGCCCCTGTCAAAGCAGGTTCTTGCTGGCGAGTGGCCACCCGAAAGGGCGCAGCACCGAGTGGCCGCCCGTGTACCTGAACTAGCGCTTGACCTTCGACTTGGAGTGGCGGCAACGGCGCTTGAGGCTGCAACGCGCTCGGTCAGTTTGTCCGACGGGTCGCTGATTTCGGCCCACGGGATTGTGTTGGCAATGGGTGCAGCGCCACGTCGACTACCGGGCGATCAGCCTGCAGGCGTACACGTGTTGCGAACCATGGACGACTGCTTGGCCCTGCGCAATGACTTAGACAAGATGCCAGCAAAGGTAGCGGTGATCGGTGCGGGGTTTATTGGAGCCGAGGTCGCAGCCACCTGCAGAAGCCGCGGCCTCGAAGTCACCCTGATTGAGGTAGCACCACTACCGCTGGGCCGTGTCCTTCCGGGCGAACTCGGCGGATTTATTGCTGATCTGCATCGCGCCCACGGAGTTGAAGTCATTCTTGGAGTGGGCGTTGAGGGTCTCGATTCAAGAACAGGTACTGATGGCAGCCAGCACGTCAGCGGGGTGCGCCTGACAGACGGAAGCGTTGTAGCTGCCGAGGTAGTGGTGGTTGGCATCGGGGTGGTTCCGAATACGTCTTGGCTAGAGGGTTCGGGTCTTCGCTTAGAGAACGGCGTGGCCTGTGATGCAACCTGCAGTGCGGCACCTGGGATTGTGGCTGCAGGAGACGTGGCCAGTTGGCCCAACCCGCTCTATGGCGAGGTCATGCGAGTGGAGCAATGGGAAAACGCAATTGAACAAGGGGAGTACGCGGCCAAGCGGCTGCTCGCAGAGTTGCAGGGAACAGAGATGCCTGCTCCTTTCGCTTCGATCCCGTGGTTCTGGTCGGACCAGTACGACCGAAAGATCCAGATGGCCGGGCGCCCATCATCAAGCGACGAGATCATTATTCCCGAGGGCTCGATCGAGGAGCAGCGCTTTGTGGCGTTGTTCCGCCGTGGAGATCTGTGCACTGGCGTTCTCGGGGTGAACCGGCCACGCCATGTCATGCAGGTCCGCATGAAACTGACTGAATCGCTAAGTTGGGACTCGGCGTTCTCTGTATTTGCATGAGTCTGTATTTGCATGAGTCCGTATTTGCATGAGTCTGTATTTGCGTGAGTCTGTATCTGCCTCAGCAGGGTCCAACTAGGGGAGTAACTATCCAGTGACGAATCAGGTTTTCTATGCGCTCATTGGACTCACTCTGATCGTGGCCGCCGCTGACTGGTGGGTCACCATCATTGGGCCAGCAAAGGCAGAGTTCGTACTCAAACCGCTCACGATGCTGGTGCTCATTGCTGCAACAGTTGCGCTGCCTGACCCGTCTTCGAATCTTGCCCGATGGGCCATGGTGGTGGCACTGGCATTTTCGATGCTCGGCGACGTGTTCTTGCTCAGCGAGAATCGTTTTTTCTTACAAGGTTTGCTGGCCTTCTTTGTGGCGCATCTGGCGTATATCTATGCGCTTGCGCATCTAGACGCAACGCTTCAACTTGCCCTAGTAGGACTTGTGCTCGTCCTGATTGCGAATGCCATAGTTGGCCGCAGAATCATTGCGGGAGTGCGGGCTAAGGATTCTGCAATGGTGGTGCCAGTCATTGCGTACTTAGGTGTTGTGTCAGCGATGGTGGTAGCTGCTGTCGCTACCGGAAACCCATGGGCGATTGGTGGCGCATTGCTGTTCTTTGGGTCGGATGCAGGGATTGGGTGGCATCGCTTTGTCGCCCCGTTCAAGCACCGCGACGCCTTTGTCATCGTCACCTATCACCTCGGCCAAGTCGGCCTTGTGTTGTCGCTCACCATCCCATTCTGAAAGGCCGCTATGACACTTCTTGAAGAGGACCTGCTGAGCGCTGCGGCCGATTTACTGCCAGGCGCTGTTGCGTTGCGCCGACAACTTCACCGTCAACCAGAACTAGGTCTGCACCTTCCGCAAACCCAGGCAGCAGTTCTGGCTGAACTCGAAGGGCTCGGCCTTAAGATCTCAACCGGTAAGGGATTGAGTTCGGTGGTTGCGGACTTAGATGGTGCTCGGCCCGGTCCAAGAATTTTGCTGCGGGGCGATATGGACGCGCTGCCCATGCCCGAGGACACCGGCTTGGAATACTCGAGCGAGTTGCCCAACACGATGCATGCCTGTGGCCATGATGCGCACACTGCAATGTTGGTGGGCGCTGCACGGTTATTGAGCGGACTCAAGGAGCAACTTTCGGGAAGTATTCGGTTTATGTTTCAGCCCGGAGAAGAGGGCAGTGGTGGCGCAGCGGTCATGATTGAGGAGGGGGTTGTCGATGGCGTGGATGCCGCCTTCGCCATGCACATTGCGCCCAATATTCCGTCATCTATGGTGGCTTGGAAGGGTGGGCCTGTCATGGCTTCGGCCGACGTGGTGAAAATCACGGTCACTGGTAGAGGCGGGCATGCATCAAGCCCGCACTGGGCTTGTGACCCAGTTCCCGTGGCTTGTGAGGTGGTCCTAGGACTGCAGAGCATGATCACTCGCACCGTTGATGCTTTTGACCCAGCAGTGCTCACCATTGCGCAGATCAACGCTGGGACAACCAACAATGTGATTCCCGAGAGCGTTGAACTCATTGGAACTCTGCGAGCAGTCTCGGAGGGCACCCGGCATGCCGTTTGGGAGAGAGTCCGAACCGTGGCCGCGGGCATTGCCTCGGCGCACGGATGCACCACCTCTGTGGAAATTCTTGAGGGTTACCCAGTGACGGTGAACACCCCGCAGTTTGCCGAGTTCGCGGCCTCGGTTGCGGGCAGCATATTTGGTGAGCGTCAGGTCTTGAACATGCCGTCTCCAGTCATGGGGGCAGAGGACTTCTCGTATGTTCTGGCCAAAGTGCCGGGTGCAATGTTGTTCTTGGGAGTCTGCCCGCCCGAGCAGAAAAACTCTCTGCTCGCACCCGCCTGTCATTCCAACAAAATGGTGCTCAATGAACAGGCGATGGCAGATGGCATAGCGCTTCATGCAGCAGTGGCCATTGCGTTTCTGCAAGGCGAGTACAGCCCTAGCTAGGCACGCAACCTCTCGGCGACTTCGACGCTGACCCACATCCGCTCGAGATGCTGTTGAACAACGAGCTCACCCGCAGGAATCTTGGTTTCTGCAACAAATGCAGCGACTCGCTCGGCACGCGCTCGATCAGGAATGCTGCGAATCCCCTCCAGCATGCGTGGCAGGCTGCTTGAAGGGAATTTCTCGACGAGCTCTGACCAATGGCTGCTAACAAAGTCCCAGCCTTGGTCGCCTAGGTCGTTATGCGAGATTGCTCGACGCAACAGGAACGGTGCGTTCTGTGTCCGCACTTCTGTCAATGCGAGTTCAAGAACGTAGGCAAACCGCTCTGGATTGTCAGTTTCGATCAGGGCGCTGAGAAAGCAAAGTTCTTCTTGCGGCGTAGAGGACTCGCGCCAAGCCTGCTCTAGCTTCGCATGCTCATCCACAGTCGCAGACGCAGCCAGAACCTCGATCGCTGCTTCGCGCAGCGACGGATCGATCGTCTTGAGTTGCCAGAGGTTGCGAGCGCTGACGCCAATTTCGACATCTTGACCAACGCCGCCAAGCAGAGCGAACAGCACACCGCGAAGTTCCTCAGACCGCTCGCGCATTGCGTCGGAGCCGACTTGAGGTGCCTGCATAACCTCCTCGAGTTCGGCCAACCTCTGGCTGCACAGTTCCTGAATGAGTAGGCGGTTGTGGCTAGCTCTGCCTGCTCCTCCAAGGCGCTGCAGCCCCGATAGAACGCCGCTCATGCGCCTCCATACCGCTGGGTCAGCCTCCTTCTCGCAGAGCACCCGCAGTAAATCCTCAAGCTCTTCTACGCTGACCCGGTTTGCTAAGAACCCAGCCCAGGTGTCATCAAGGAGAACAAAGAATTCGATGGAACTCGCAGTGGGATCGGTTGCTAGGGCAGTTCGAAGGCTGCCAGTGAGATTGACTCGAAAGAACCCGTTGCCACCTGGGTTTGCCTGAACCTCGACAGCGGGCCCGCCAAGATCGATCTCTAGAGCCTGTTCAAGTAAAATTCTGTGTTCAGTCGAGGGGCCCTCCGCGACGGTTTTGGTTGAGATCAGCATCGGTGTGGGCCAAGGCGCTACTTCTGAACCGCTGTCGGTATCGAGAGGATCGGCCTGATAGCTAAAGCGCTCTTGGCGCAGCCG
>WLLG01000147.1 GCA_009700815.1 Actinomycetota bacterium | reverse complement strand
GAGGATCGCGTTCCAGCCAAGTTTGTTCGCAAATACGCCTCGCTCAAGGATGAGGCCGTCTCGGCAGTTCGCAGCTTTGCTGAAGATGTTCGATCCGGCGCCTTTCCCGATGACAGCGAGAGTTACCACTTGTCAGAGCAGCAGGCAGAGGCCCTGTCCCTGTACGGTTCACCCTCCTAAAAGCGTCACTGTCACAGCCCGTGAGCAGACTGTTGCTCACCTCGATATTTCGCTTGAGACGTTCCGCAGTTGGCGGTCACCCACTAGTGATCACTACAGTTGGACGTCCGCTCCGCTGAAGCCTGTCCGCAGGATCCTCAGTGGTGTGGCAAACAGAACACCCTGTCCTGCAGATCGCAGGACCCTCATGGCGTTGTGCCGAGGTCCATAGGGAGGATTGCACGTGGTTACTCGCGTTTACGAATTGATGATCATTATTGACCAGGACGTCGATGACGTGGTCGGTAAAGGCATTATCAATAAGGCAAAAGAAATGATCGAGGCTGAAGGTGGAACTGTTCCCACAGTTGACCATTGGGGCCGGCGGCGTTTCGCCTACCAGATCAATCACAAATCAGAAGGTGTCTACTCAGTCCTCGAGATTGTGACTCAGGCACCCAATCTTGATGAGGTTGATCGGTTCCTTCGTCTTGCGGATGAGGTCGTCCGCCACAAACTGTTCCGCCTGCCGGACTCAGAAGCCACCAAGCGTGGCTTGCTGACACCGGCCGGCTGACCAAGAGGAGGACACAATGGCAAACGGAAACACAGTCGAACTCATCGGCAACGTCACGAGAGACCCAGAATTGCGCTTCACCCCCAATGGGGCTGCAGTTGCCAATTTTGGGCTGGCGGTCAATCGTCGGTGGAGAAACCAGAAGACAAACGAATGGGAAGAACAAGTCTCGTTCTTTGACGTTGTTTGCTGGCGCGAACTGGCAGAAAACGCCAGCGAGTCGCTTACCAAAGGCACGCGGGTCATGGTCTCTGGGCGATTGGATCAACGCTCCTGGGAAGATCCCAAGGACGGGTCCAAGCGCTCCAAGGTAGAGGTCGTGGCCGACGAGATTGGTCCCAGCCTGCGTTGGGCTACAGCCCAAGTAAGCAAAAACGAGCGTCGCGAAGGCGGCAGTGGTGGCGGGTTTGACTCGGCACCCCCGGCACAGGAGCCCCCCGCTGCCGGATATAGCGATGATGAGGAGCCCTTCTAATGGCAAAGACACAGGCAAAGCGCAGCCCGAAAGGTAAAGACAACGGGCGTAAGTTCAAAAAGAAAATCTCGATCCTGAATGCCGAAAAGGTCGAGTACGTGGACTGGAAAGACGTCAACCTGCTCCGCAGGTTTGTCTCGGACCGCGCCAAGATTCGTGCTCGTCGTGTGACGGGTAACGATGTTCAGCAGCAGAGCGCTATTGCGATGGCAATCAAGAACGCTCGCGAGATGGCACTGATTCCCTATGCAAACCGTGTCACAACACAACGTGGTGGACGCAGTAGCAGAGGAGACCGCGACGGTGATGATCGCCGCGAGCGCCGTGACCGTTCCGAGGATTCTTCTGAGTCAAGCTCCGCTCCCGCTGAGTCAGCCTCTGAGTTCACCGAAATCGACATCGATGCAACTGAGTCAGTTGTTGTCGGCACTGAGACCACGGGAGGAGAAGAATGAGCGATTTGAAAGTCATTCTTCGTTCCGATGTCTCCGGACTCGGCAAGCGCGGCGACATCGTCGAGGTATCAAAGGGTTATGTCCGCAACTTTCTTGAGCCCCGCGGCCTTGCCTTCTTGGCAACCGACGGTGCCGTAGAGCAGGCCAGCGCGATGCGTCGCTCTCGCGACGTCAAAGACGCCAAGGATCGCGAGTCAGCAGAAGAGATTGCCAAGAAGCTTGTCTCCAAGAAGATTGAAGTCGTAGCTAAGGCAGGCGACACCGGCCGACTGTTCGGCTCCGTCACCGAGGCCGAACTGGTCGTGGCCATTCTTGACCAAACTGGAATCAGCTTGGATCGCAAAGACATCGTGATTGAAGAACACATCAAAGAAGTTGGATCACATCAGGCCACTGCCCGGTTGCATGCCGATGTGCAGTTCCCGATCATGATCGAAGTAGTAGCCGGATAACTCCGGTCTCGCGACCACATCCTCGCGACCACATCCTCGCGACCACATCCTGTTGTACATACAGTTTCCACAGGGTGTGGTCGCTACCCACAGCAAATCCACAGGAAATTCTCAGGGTTTAGGGTCTAGCTACCCACAGGCAACTCCGGCCAAGATGTATCTCAATGGCAGAACCCTCGAAACCTGGAGACGTATCACGCCTCCGAGTACCACCACATAGCATCGAAGCCGAAGAGTCTCTGCTCGGAGCAATGCTCCTGAGCGAGCAAGCAATTTCGGCCGTGACCAATGTCGTCACTTCAGATGACTTTTACCGCCCAGCTCACCGGCATATCTTCGATGCGATTCAAGCCTTGTACGGCGCAGGTCAAGGAGTTGACCCTGTCACTGTTGCCGACGAACTTGGCCAAGCCGATGTGCTCGACGCCGTTGGTGGGTCCGGGACGCTCATCACATTGCAGGCGCGTACCCCAGCTATTACGAATGCGCTTCATTACGCCAAGATCGTCGAAGAAAAAGCGCTGCTTCGAAAACTGATTATGACGGCAAACGATGTTGCCGAGCTTGGGTACTCGCCGCTGGATGACATTGAAAAGACCATCGACTCTGCCGAGAGCATGATGTTTGCTGTCGCACAACGCAGAAACACCGACTCGATGTCTCCCTTGGCGCCACTGCTTGACGCAAGCCTTGAGCAACTCGAAAAACTCTTTGAGCGTGGGGATTCTGTAACGGGTACTCCAACTGGATACATCGACCTAGATACTCAGCTTGCTGGGCTGCAGCCTGGGGCGCTCATTGTCGTCGGTGCCCGACCTGCAATGGGTAAGACGGCATTTGCTTTGGGGTTGGCTGCTCATGCTGCAGTTCGTGAGCAGCGGCCCGTGCTGTTCTTCTCGCTTGAGATGAGTCATCTTGAGCTCACGCAGCGCCTGATTGCATCGGAGGCCCGCATTGATGCAACCAAGCTGCGTACGGGACGACTGACAGATTCTGACTGGACCAAAATTACCAAGGCGATGGGTCGACTTGGCGAGGGCCAGCTCTGGATTGACGACAACCCTGCACTCACGGTTACTGAAATCCGTTCGAAGGCGCGCCGACTGCAGGACCGTTTGGACCAACCTCTTGGGTTGATCGTGGTGGACTATTTACAGCTCATGTCTGGTAGGGGTTCTGCCGAGAGCCGGCAGGTTGAGGTTTCGGAGATTAGTCGTGGACTCAAGATCCTGGCTCGTGAGCTCGAGGTTCCGGTTATGGCGCTGTCACAGTTGTCGCGGCAGTTGGAGCAGCGGGCTGACAAGCGGCCCATGCTCGCTGATCTTCGCGAGTCTGGCTGCTTGATCGCCGAGACTCGGGTGTTACGTGCAGACACGAATCTCGAGGTCACCCTTGGGGAATTGCTCGAATCAGGGGCATCCGAGATTCCCGTTTGGAGCTTGAATGATGAGTACAAGATGGTGCCCGCCACCATGACTCATGCGTTCCCGAGTGGCACAAAAGAGGCATTTCGTTTGCGCCTAGCTTCGGGTAGAGAGGTCACCGCAACAGCAAACCACCCGTTCCGGACCGTACAGGGTTGGCTTCGATTGGATGAGTTGTCAGTTGGAACTCGGATTGCGACTCCTCGCCGCCTTGGCGCACCCGAACAGCTTCTGTCGGTCCCTGCAGATCAGCTTGGGCAGTTCGCACAAAGTTCGAAATCAGCTGGAGCAGTCGACCCCGCAGTGTTCACACTCCCCGATGCTCAGCTAGCAGTGGTGTTGGCTGATTTGTTCGGATCGATTGGATCTCTGGGCCTTGGAGAACTCCGCGGTCGCCCACTCGTCAGACTCACTGCTACGAGCAGCAGCCGGCAATTAATAGATGACTTGCAGTTGCTGTTGCTGCGCTTCGGCATTCTGAGCCGCATCACGAATATTGGGCCAAACAAGCCGCGCTGGCGACTCTGGATTCACGGTGCTGAGCATCAGCATCGCTTTTTGAGCCGTATCGGTGTGTCTGGTGACCGGGGGGCCTGCACAGCAGATGCGATTCAAGCCCTTAGCTCTGTGACTTCAAACCCCAACGTTGACACGATTCCAGCAGAGGTGCGTGACCTCATCGTCGAGGAACTGCATCGTGCAGAGATGACGCTGCGGCAGCTAGCGGAAGCGCTTGGGGAGCAATACTGCGGGGGGTACCTACTGGGAACCGAATCACGCCCGCGGTGCTCAAGCAGGGCCCGCCTTGAGCGGATTGCTCAAGCAACGGATTCCAAACCACTCGCAGCGCTCGCAGAATCAGAGGTGTTTTGGGATGAGGTTGTTGAGGTCACCTCAGTAGGGGAGCGTCAGGTGTATGACGCCACCGTGCTTGGGACTCATAACTTTGTCGCCAACGGAGTGATTGTGCACAACTCGATCGAACAGGATGCAGATGTTGTGATGTTCCTGTACCGAGACGAGGTCTACAACGCTGATTCGGGCGATAAGGACACAGCAGAGGTCATTGTGTCGAAGCACCGTTCAGGCCCTACTGGTACTACGAGACTGGTGTTCTTGGACTACTGCACGCTGTTTACAAATATGGCTCGCGAGGGCTGAGTCTGACCAGCGGCCCTGTGGTGAGCGATACTTGAGACTCCCTGCACAGGCAAGTTTGTTAAGAGAGATCACGATGACGCTCATAGTTCGCGACCTAACTGTCGAGATCGAGAATAAAACCATCGTGACTGGCACCTCGTTTGAGGTTCGCGCGGGCGACAAGGTTGGCCTTGTTGGTCGCAATGGTGCCGGTAAGACCACGCTCTTTAGAGTTTTAGGGGGAGCCACCGAAGCAATCTCGGGCTCTGTAACCCGATCACCGGCAACGGGGTACCTCTCTCAAGACCCGCGGAGTGACCACACTCCGCCTGATACCGGATCCTTGATGCACGTGTTATCTGGTCGTGGCCTTGATGAGGCCATGGAGCGCATTGAGAAGATGACGGTTGCTCTCGAAGCCGACCCATCTACAGAGAATATTGAGCAATTCTCGGCCGCTCACGAGCATTTCGAATCACTTGGTGGCTATTCAGCAGAGTCCGAGGCCCGAAAAATTGCTGATGGCCTAGGACTGAAACCGGATCGCCTGGACCTTCATATCGGGGCCCTTTCTGGCGGTGAGCGCCGCCGGTTGGAACTCACTCGAATTCTCTTTGCGGGTAGCGAACTACTCCTGCTCGACGAGCCCACCAACCACCTTGACGCAGATGCCCGGGACTGGTTGTTGAACTACATGCGGGCCTATCGAGGCGCTCTCATCGTTATTAGCCATGACCTGGGCCTGTTAGATGACGCGATTACTCGGGTGATTCACCTTGACCGCGAGGCTGAAGATGCGGCAGGAACAATTGTCGAATATCGCGGGTCGTATACGAAGTATCTCGTTGCTCGAGAGGTAGAAGAGGAGCGGGTTGGCAAACTCGTAGATCGCCAAGAAAAAGAAATCACCCGACTCTCTCAGAGAGCGAATTCAATGCGCGGGCAAACGGCAAAGCGAGCGAAGGTAGCCAAGAATCTGGACGCTCGGGCTGCTCGTATTGAGGCTGAGAAGATAACGGGACCAGAGAAGCGTCGTGTGATCGCAGTGCGACTCCCCACCCCGCCAGAGTCAGACCGACAGGTCATTGAGGCGAAAGACCTGACAAAAAGTTTCGGAGCCGTAACGGTTTTTTCTGATGTCTCCTTTGATGCTGGCCGTGGGGAGCGTCTGATGATCATGGGGCTCAATGGGGCAGGCAAGACCACGCTGTTAAAGCTTCTTGCCGATCAGGCCGTTTCCGATTCCGGCAGAGTCCGCATTGGCGGCCGAACCAGCATGGGTTATTACGCGCAAGAGCACGAGGGGATTGAGGACGGAAAATCCCTGCTCGATCACATGCGCCTTTCGGCTTCAATCGGCGATCAGGAACTACGCGGTGTCATGGGGATGTTTGGGCTTTCCGGTGACAAGGCCTTTCAGGATGCCGCCACCCTGTCGGGTGGCGAAAAGACCAAACTTGCTCTGGCGCAACT
>WLLG01000146.1 GCA_009700815.1 Actinomycetota bacterium | reverse complement strand
TACGGCAGCCTTCGCCTTGTTTTGTTCGGCCATGTTCTTCAATCAAGTCGACGTCATGCCGGGTGGCAATCGGCAAGTGCCACGCTTGCAAATTGGTCCACTGTCTATCAACAGTGACTTCCGGCAACTGGTGCTACTAGCGGTGGTGTTCGCCGCGATCGGAAACTTGCTGGTCCTGCTGCGCCGAAGCGCCTGGGGACGCCGACTCACTGCCATGAAGGACTCACCGGTTGCTTGCGCAACGCTCGGGCTGAACCTGACATCAACCAAGGTCGGCGTATTCGCACTTTCAGCAGCGATTGCGGGTGCTGCAGGAGCAATCTCAGGACGCACATTCCTAGCCGATACGCTCACGCTACCCGGATCACTCTCGGTCACGATGCTGGCCGTTGTAGGTGGAATTGGGTCCGTGGCCGGAGCATTTTTCGGCGGCATGCTGCTTGGGGCATTTCCGATCGGAGCAACAATCTTTGCTGCTAACGCCATTGGAATATTTGGCTTCGTAGCCGTGTCCGTGAAGGATATCTTGGTGTTCTCGCCGGGGATGATGGGAGTCAGCCTCGGCAGCGACCCTGATGGAGCCGCACCACAACTTGCTCTTGGTTATCGAGCCGTTGCCAACTCAGTCCCCGCCTTGGTAACTACCGCCGTTGGCGCTACTGCTATTTGGGCCTTGGCAAAATTCGACAGCATTGGCAACTGGTCGTTCTTTGCTGCCGAGATGCTCTTTATCTTTGGGGTGGTTCCACTGCTTCCGTTGCTCTTTGCTCCAGCGCAGGTGCACGGCCGGCGCATCGCAACTGCAATCTGGCTGACTCTTGGTGTGCTCGTGGCTGCTCTGATCCCATGGGATACAGCGATTACTTCAACCGGTTTGCGTGTGATTGCCATCTTTGCGTTCTTGTTCCTCGTTGCTCGGACTGCCATTGGGATCTTCGGCGTGAACCCGCTTGACGAGGGTGGCCCACAACAGGTTGAACCCGTCTCTCCCGACATGTTTGGCTTGGACCGTCCACTGACACGAGCAGACGCACTTGACGCTGAACGCGGCCTTGGGCTTCAGGACGAACTACTCGTTCTGACTGCTTCGGATTCGGCGGGCATGTTGCGTGGTGCCGGCCAGTCAAGCTCGGCGGGGGTGACCGCGTGAATGTGCTTGAGCTTGAATCGCTCTCGGTTCGATTCGGTGGCCACCTAGCAGTGAGCGACGTATCCATGAGAGTCGAAGGTGGTCGCGTCAGCGGACTGATTGGACCAAACGGTGCAGGCAAGACCACCACCTTTAACGCAATCTGCGGTGTTGTTACTCCCTCCTCTGGCCGCGTCAGTCTTGGTGGAAAAGACATCTCGAAGGTAGGAACACATAAGCGGGCCAGACTTGGCATCGGCCGAACCTTTCAGCGACTCGAGGTCTTCTCTTCTTTGACTGTTCGAGAGAACATTCAAGTTGGTCTCGAGATTCGAAGAAGCTGGTCTCGTCGATCTGCCAAGCTGCCGCAATATCTTGCAGATGGTGGGGATCCAACACCCGAGGACGAGATCAACTTGATTCTTGAGCGACTGGATTTGGGTCCTCTCGCGGATCAGCCAGTTGGTGCGCTTCCCACCGGCCACGCCCGGTTGGTTGAACTCGGACGCGCTCTCGCTGCACGCCCATCGATCTTGTTGCTCGATGAGCCGGCCTCTGGCCTCGACGATGCAGAGACTGACATCTTTGGCGACTTGCTCATCACCCTCGCAGCCAACGGGTTGGGCATCTTGCTTGTTGAGCACGATGTCGCCCTAGTCATGAGGGTGTGTTCGTATCTGTCAGTTCTTGATTTCGGGCAAGTGATTGCCTCGGGGACACCAGAGGCTGTGCGCTCAAATGAAGCAGTGCTGTCGGCCTATTTGGGTACCGCTCCAGCACCAGACACTGCTGAGTATGCCGGCGTTGACCTGGCAGATTTTCCCCCAGTGGCAGGTTTCCCCCAAGAGGCGGGTTCGTGACAGAGGCACAGGTACCTACCCAAGTCGGACCCGGTTCGCCCCAAGTAAGCCAGGTGAGCCACTCTGCGGCGACCAAGGCTGAGCCGTTGCTTGAGTTGCGCGGAATTCGCGCCGCATATGGAACCATTGAAGTACTTCACGGGGTGGATCTTGCAGTTGAGGCTGGAACTGTTGTTGCGCTGCTTGGCCCGAACGGGGCCGGCAAGAGCACAACTTTGCAGGTGGCTTGTGGACTCATGAAGCCGAGCTCAGGATCGGTGCTGTTAGCTGGCCGCGATGTCACTGGCGTCAAAGCGGAAGACCTTGCTCGATGCGGGGTAACCACCATCCCAGAAGGCAAGGGAATTTTCCCGAACCTGACAGTGCGAGAGAACTTATTGATGGCTACATACTCAGGTGTCTCGATGCGCCAGGTTGAGGCTGTAGCCTATGAGCGCTTTACTCGTCTCAAGGAGCGGCGCTCGCAGTTGGCGGGCACGCTGTCTGGTGGCGAGCAGCAAATGTTGGCAATGGCCCGGGGGCTTGCAGTCGAACCGGCCGTGCTGTTACTCGACGAATTGTCCATGGGGCTAGCGCCTTTAGTCGTTGAGGAGCTCTATGGGATCGTGGGCCAGATAGCAAAATCTGGAACATCGATTTTGGTTGTAGAGCAGTTTGCCCGCACTGTGCTCGGTGTCGCTGATGTGGCGGCGATCATGGTGAATGGGTTGGTGCGCAGGGTGGGAACCCCTGATGAGATTGAACAAGAATTGTCCGCTGCCTATCTGGGTGGGTAACCACATGAATGAAAATGACATCCGAATCGATCAGTTCAAATCAGAAATTGATGGACTGAAACTCAAGGGAAGCTCGAGTGAGGGAGAAAAGCGCCTGTTGGTGCTTGGAATTGTCCTGCTCGTGGCCGGGGCGCTTCTGGCGCTTTTCGGTGCAATCGAGGTTGGGCAGTACCCGGATTCCGCTGCCGACCAGCGTGCGTATATGGCTCAGGGCTCGTTCTTGGGTATTGCACTCATCATCGCTGGTGCAGCTCTTTTTGTTCGTTTCTCGCTTGCACGGTACTTAAGGTTCTGGATGATTCGCATGACATATGAGAGCCGGGCTAACACCGACCGGATCGTGGATGCGATTGAACGTGCCGCTGGACTTGATGACGAGAGTTACCAAGCTGCTGCACAGGCTGCCGCTGCTGCCGCCGCACCACCTGAGTTTCAGCCAGGCCCGCCCCCATTACAGTGAGCGACTCTGCGCTGTGCTCAGCCAAGCGGGAACCAGATCTGCGGGAATCAGATTTGCGGGTACCGGTCGATTCCAATAGATTGGGAAAGCTTTCACAAGCGCCTTGCAATTCGATTGGAGGGAGTCTTCCAATTGGGGAACACCCCCTAGTTGGGGAACATTCTCGGCACTGGCGCTCAAGGAATTCTGACTATGCCTGACTTCGCCACGAACACTCACGAGACAACTCGACAGTTGAATCGATCCCACGGTTCCTTTGAGTTGGCGCTTGCTCCAGTCATTCTTGGGCTTCTCGGATTGTGGCTTGATCGCACCCTTGGAACGGTTCCACTGTTTTTGGTGCTGTTCACGGTCTGTGGGTTTGCAGGAGCGGGAATCAAGATTTATTACACCTACCGCTACCAGATGGAACAGCATCAAACAGAGGTTGCGTGGAAGGGACACGAGTCATCAGAGTCGTTTCGTGCAGAGAGCAGTGCTCGTGCTGAGCGGTTGTCGGTTGTCTCTGCCGAAGAGACAGATCTGGTTGCAGAGATTGACTCGGCAATCAAAGATGATCTGAACGCCTCGAATCGAGTCGACCGTGGCTGATCCCATGAACATCCGCATTGAGGGGCCTTCGCCCGCAATGCAAGTAGCAGTTGACCTCGCACGCAAGAGCGTTTGGCTGATTCCAGTAGTAGTCATTATCTCGGCGGCATTCTGGGGTATCGATGGCGTGCTATCGAGCCTCTATGCCCTAGCGATCGTCGTGGTCAACTTTCTGCTCGCCGCCTACATGCTTGCAGTTACTGGACGGATCAGTGCGGCCGTCATGGCAGCCGCAGCGCTGTTTGGCTTCTTGTTGCGCTTGGGCCTTATCTTCTTGGCTGTGCTCCTCGTGCGTAATACCGAATGGATTGAGCTGTTGCCATTTGGCATCACCCTCATCAGCACTCATCTAGCATTGCTCTTTTGGGAGATGCGTTACGTTTCGGCCACTCTGGCGTTCCCTGGCCTCAAGCCGCAAGCAACCCCCAATCCCTATCTGCCCTCCTCGGAGAGCAGCGATTCCGACCCATCTAACCTCTCACCTAGCGCTTCGGCGCCGGATAGCTACGGTAACCGTGGCTTATCGGCGCCAAAGGGCTGAGTGGGCAACGCGCCGTAGAAGGAGCTTCTTCGAATGCTCGGTCTTCAGACCTTGGTAGGCAATTTCACAAACATCGCACTCCTCGCCTCAGAAGGTGAAGGTGGCGGAGGCGTGCAGTTCCCTCCGATTGAAAACATCGTTAAGTGGCCCGCACTCTTCGGGGAGGGAAGCTTCTACGCATTCAACAAGATTGCGTTGATCTCGATGATCGCCATGATTGTCCCGGCACTGTTGTTCTATTTTGCCGGCCGAAAAGCCAGCTTGGTGCCCAAGAAGCTTCAGAACATCATGGAAGCCTCCATCGACTTCGTGGAGAAGCAAGTCATTCTGCCCGCCATTGGCCCAGAAGGCATGCGCTACTTGCCCATGTTGGTGGCAATGGTCTTCTTCATCTGGATCGGCAACGTCTTTGAGGTAATCCCCACCTCGCATATGCCAGCTAACGCTCGTATGGCTAACCCGCTCATGCTTGCCATGACAGCATGGGTGATGTTTATCGGAGTTGGGGTCAAGCACAACGGCCTTGGCTACTTCAAGTCGGCACTATTTCCGCCAGGAGTTCCAAAAGCCTTGTATCTCTTGGTCACCCCGATTGAGTTCCTGTCAACGTTCCTGATCCGGCCGTTCTCCCTTGCCGTGCGACTGTTCGCAAACATGCTTGCAGGTCACATTTTGTTGGTGACCTTCTCGGTGCTCTGCATCACCTTGTGGGGCTTTACCCCTCTCGTCGTAGTTGAGCTTCTTTCGTTCCCGATGCTGGTGGCATTCACCGGCTTCGAGTTCATGGTCGCCTTCTTGCAAGCATTCATCTTTGCCCTTCTCACTGCTGTGTATATCGGCGGTGCGTTACACCCGGAGCACTAATCCGGGAAGTTGCAATCTCAGCAATCAGCAGTTCCAATTCAGCAATTCAAGATCAGCACATACAACCCACAAGTCAGTAATTCAGTAAGCAATAAGCAGTTATCAACGCAGTACAGACTCACCACGAACAGGAGTTCAACAACATCATGAGCGCACTCGCCCATACAGCAGCAACCGTCCTAGCAGCCACCGATTACACCGCTGCCGAAGCAAAGGGAATCGCCGGAGCATCATCGGCAGGATTCGCATATGGCCTTGCAGCCATCGGCCCCGGCATCGGCATTGGTTACCTAGTCGGTCAGGCCGTTCAGGCCATGGCACGTCAGCCCGAGTCAGCTGGTCAGGTTCAGACAACCATGTTCCTCGGCATTGCTTTCACCGAGGCCCTGGCCTTGATCGGTTTCGTGGTTTTCATTCTTTTGAAGTTCGTCTGAACCACGGGTTCGCCCGCCAGATCAGTTCATATTCGCCCATCTAGCCATTCCGCTTATCGCGGACACCGGAGGAGACCCGGATGATTGGTTTCTTGGCTGCACTTGCAGCAGAAGTCCCAGAAAAAGTCATCAATCCAGTAGTTCCAGATGAGATCGGCGAGATCTTCTGGGGTGCACTTGCCTTTTTCACTCTCTGGGCCTTGCTCAGATACGTGTGTTTGCCGCCACTCTTGAAGGTCCGCGCAGAGCGGGAACAACAGGTGCTCGCAGACCTAGAGGCAGCCTCAGCTGCTGAAACGCAGGGTGAGCAGGTTCGGCGTGACTATGAAGCCACGTTGGCTGAGGCCCGCTCCGAGGCAAACCGCATCGTTGAGGTTGCTCGGGTTGACTCCGAGGCCCAGCGTTCTCAGGCAGTTGCGGTGGCCGAGGCTGCCGCTGCCGAGGAACGCCAAGCTGCGATGGCCGACCTTGATGACGCACGTGCTCAGGCACTGAATCAGATCAAAGG
>WLLG01000145.1 GCA_009700815.1 Actinomycetota bacterium | reverse complement strand
GCGTGGAACGAATCACACTCTGGTCCGAACGCGTGCCCCATCGCACTGCCGCTGCTGGCGTGTTCGCTGCAAGGCCTCCAGCGATGAGTCGTTGCGAGATCTGTTGCAGATGAGATACGCCCATCAGAATCACGATGGTGCCACCCACTCGCGCAATGGCCTCCCAGTTCACTTGGGTCTGCAGTTTGGATGGGTCCTCGTGTCCAGTCACCACCGTGAAACTGGTGGATGAATACCGGAGCGTGACAGGAATGCCCGCATAGGCCGGGGCTGCAATCGCAGAGGTGATACCTGGGACCACCTCGTATGGGATTCCCGCATCAGATAATGCTTGAGCTTCTTCGGCACCGCGGGCGAACACAAACGGATCTCCGCCTTTGAGTCTCACCACATTCAATCCACTTTGGCCACGATCAATGAGCAACTCGTTGATCTCTGTTTGGGGCACAGAAGGTCCGCGGGGAACCTTGCCTACAGCAATGCGCTCGGCAGTAGCGGGTGCAAGATCTAACAGGCCTGGAGCAGACAGCCGGTCATAAATCACTACATCTGCACGAGCCAGCAACTCGGCCGCACGGACGGTCAGCAGGCCCGGGTCACCCGGTCCGGCGCCCACTAGATAAACAGTCATTACTAGTCACCCTAGGGGTTGAGTTGTTGGCGCAGCGAGGCTGCAAGGGAGCGACCGAGTGATTCCGGGTCCTCTCCCCTCGCTGATTCATGCAGCACCTGCCCACCAACTTCGTGAGCAAGCACCGCGCTCAGGCTGATCTGAGCATCTGCGCCGATCTGAGCGTGTGCACCTGCAGGCAAGCTGCAATCGCCACCCAACTCTGCCAGAAATGCTCGTTCAGCTTCTACGCACAGGCGGCTCGGTTTATGTTCAATCGCAGCGAGTAGCGCTGCAGTCTTGGCATCTTCAACACGGCATTCGATTGCCAAGGCACCTTGGCCCACTTGGGGAACAAACTCCTCGGTTTCGAGTAATTCGCTCAGATGCTGCTGCAGACCCAAACGCTCAAATGCGACTGCAGCCACCACAATCGCATCGAACTGTTCTGCCTTTGCTAGGCGAGTTGCCATGTTGCCGCGCAGTTCCTCAAACTGCAGATCTGGCCGCATTTCGGCCAGTAGGGCGCGGCGTCGAGCAGAGCCTGTTGCAACCACAGCGCCTGGTCGGAGGTCTTTCAGTGAGCTGCCAACGAGCGCATCGCGGGCATCGCCACGAGTTGGGATTGCCGCCAGACACAATTCTGCAGCCGTAACAGCTGGCAAGTCTTTGGCTGAATGAACAGCCAAGTCTGCGCGTCCATCTAGGACTGCCGCTTGTACTTCTGTTGCAAAGATGCCCTTGCCGCCAATCTCTGACAACGGAACATCGAGGCGACGGTCCCCTTCGGTGCTGACCGTGAGCACTTCAATCTCTAGTTCGCCGTGGGCGAGACGCATTAACCCTGCGACATGTTCCGCTTGCCACAGAGCCAAAGCCGAGGCCCGTGTTGCGATGCGAAGCACCGGCGCAGATTGCATACTTCTAGATCAACTCAGATCGAACAGATCGCTGATGGACTCGGCTAGTCGCTCACCGCGGGCCGACCCAGAGGATTCCTTGAGCCGAATGGTGGGCAGGTGCAACATCTTCGCAACCATCGCCCGACTCAGCGCCTCTACTGCCTCGAATTGCTCCGGGCTTAGACTGTCAAGGCGCGACCCAAATCGTTCCAATTCTGCGGAGCGCATGGACTCAATTTGCTCTCGCAGCGAGGTGATCAGCGGGTCGACTTCGCGTGCAGAGGCGACCGCTGCATAGCGCACGGCCTCTTCCTCAACAATTTCTCGAACCGCATCGGCCTCTGCATGACGAGCAGCCAAATTGGCCTCAGTCAGAGCAGAAACATCCTGCATATCGAGCAACTCCACTCCATCTAGTCGACCGATGGACGGGTCAATATCTCGAGGTACCCCCACGTCAACCACCAACAGTGGCGCAGACCTCTGGAGTAGGACTTCTTGCATCATCTCTAGGGTGACTACCGAGGTCGGTGCGCCAGTAGCACTCAGCAGTACATCAGCCTGTGCGATTTCAGCTGAAAGAGATTCCAGGCCGACTCCTCGAATAGAAGCAACCTCGGATTGATCAAGTAACGAGCTAGCCAGGTTGACGGCGCGGTCCTCGGAACGGTTCGCAATGACGAGTTCTGAAACGCCAGCATCAGCTAAGAACGAAGCCATGCCTCTGGCCATCGGTCCAGCGCCAAGCACCAGCACACGCTTGCCAGCTAGTCCAGTAGCGGCGCGAGTACCTGCGCATCGAGCTGCCTGATCCTCGCTAAGCGTTGCGCCAACCGGAGCAGCAACGGGTTCCGGGGAACTGCTGGCCTCTGCGAAGCGCTCGCCTGCCATGATCACTGCCGCTTGAGAGACCGAGGTGACATGGTGTGCAATACGAGTCTCGGTTCGAGCGCGCTTACCAACCTCGAGTGCGTGGCGAAACAGCAAGTTCATCGACCGCCGCGCTGTTCCCTCCTGCCGAGCAACATCCCAAGCAGTGCGAACCTGACCCAGAATCTCATGCTCACCTGGGACTGCCGAATCTAGGCCGGCTGAAACCTCGAACAAATGCTGAACGGCCTGTTCATCGTGATGCACATACAGATTTTCGGTGAACGTTTCTGGTGGCAGGAAGGTGAGATCGCCGAAAAACTCGATTACTTGGCTGTTTGCGGCATGAAAGCGCTCCGCAATGAGATACACCTCTGTGCGATTGCAGGTGGCAAGTATGACCACCTCGACTACGTCCTCGGCCGAGACCAAATCATGGAGCATCTTGGGGAGGCGCTCGCTAGAAATGACCATCCGCTCAAGCAGGTCAAGGGGTGCAGTTCGGTGGTTGGCTCCAACTACGAGGACAGACACGCCAGCAGGCGCTCCTTCGCTTCAGCACAGCGGCCCATTCGGACTAATACAAGGATGCTCTCATCCAGCGCAGATCGCCAGTCAGGAGCATCAAATGTGACATCTCTCCTACTCCCATCAGCACTGCTCCGGGCCGCTTGGAGTTCTTGGCGGACCTGCGCAATCACTTCTGCGAGTTGTTCCCCCTGCTCCGAAGTCAGTCCAAGGACACTCTCAAGCGAGGCATCTACTCGTCTCGCCACCCACTGACTTAATGCCGGACTGCCTTCAGAGTCGGAGACAGCAATGGTCACTGAGCCCCAGTGCAGCGTCGCCGGAAAGCTCACGTCACCCGCGTGTGCCATGTCTGCTCGATTCACCAGGATTCCTGCTTCGGTGCACAAGGCTCCAACCTGATTATTTACAGCGGGGTCGTTCGTGGCCACGATGACGAACAGGACCTTCGGTGACTGGGTTTCCCCTGCTGTCGTTATCGGATCAAGGTCAGCAGGCTCAAACACGCGGCGTTCGATGTGCAGGAGTTCCGATGCATCGAGTTCATCAAAATCTTGATGAAGGGACGGGGCAATCACTCTTACTCGTGCGCCCGCCTGTAGCAGCCTGCGAGTCCTTCGGACTGCCACAGCACCACCACCGACCACAACGCAGTTTCGACCCTGAACCTGTAACTGCACCGAGAGTTGCGCTGACTCAGACATGCTCAGCTAGCAGTTGCTGGATTGGCTGCGCGCCGTTGCTCTGCAGCCGCTGCGGCGGCCGCTGCCTCAACTGCGGCGGCTGCGGCCGCCCTGCGCTCCTCATGGAATGCCAGAATCTGCAACTCAACAGCCACGTCAACATCGCGAACCAGCACATCCACCGGTAGGTCCAACACGGTGGGAGCAAAGTTTAGAATTGACCGCACGCCTGCCCGCGCCAACGTATCTGCAGCATCTTGTGCTGCTGCTGGTGGGGTGGTGATAATTCCAATCACGACTCCGTGTTCTTCGACTAATTCCGCCAAGCGCTCCTCGTGTTCAATCACGAGGTCTCCAACCTGTTCACCGACGCGGCCCGGGTCAATGTCCACCACAGCTACAACCGAAAATCCCCTATCAGAGAATCCGGCGAACTTGGCCAAAGCCGATCCGAGGTTGCCGGCACCAACTATGAGGCAGGGCCAATCATGGGTGAGTCCAAGTTCCCGACGGATCTCAACGAGAAGGTGATCTACTCCGTAGCCCACCCCGCGGGTTCCGTAGGAACCAAAATACGACAAATCTTTACGAACCTTGGCCGCGTTGACTCCGGCCATCTCTGCGAGTTGCTCCGAAGAGGTTTTGCTGCGCCCCTCGGACTGCATCTGCAATAAGCAACGGTGATACACAGGCAAGCGCGCAATCGTCGCTTCGGGAATGACTCGACGGCGTGCGGGCGACATCACGACAAGTTACAGCGCTCGTTCACAAGTTCACAAAGTCGCAGATCAGAACTGAACACTGCTTTTTCCGCCGCTATTTCAGCTGATGGCGAATGATCTTTCCGGTGACCCCACGAGGAATGTTCTCGACAAACCAGATCTTGTTCGGACACTTGTAACTCGAGAGTCGCTCGGCACAGAAAGCGACAATATCGTCCTCTTCAAGGGGAGCGCCTGGCCGAGCTTGAACATAGGCTTTGACTGCTTCGCCCGTGTAGGGGTGTGGGACTCCGACAACTGCGCAGGCATCGATTCCAGGGTGCTCAAGCAGCACAGATTCCACCTCAGCGGGAAAGACGTTAAACCCCGACACGATAATCAGATCCTTCAGGCGATCTACCAAGAACAAGTAGCCCTCATCGTCCACCACGGCTACGTCGCCGGTTCGCAACCAACCATCCTTTGTTAGGACTCGATCTGTTGCCTCGGGGTCTTTCCAGTAGCCCGCAAACACGTTCGGGCCATGGACCAGGATCTCTCCTGCATCACCTACTAGGACATCCTCATCGTTTTCATCCACGATCCGAAGCTCAACCCCTGGAACGGGAATCCCAATCGACCCGAACGGAGCCTCGGTTCCAGTTGGACTTGTCACCACGGGCGAGGCCTCGGTCAAGCCGTAGCCCTCTTCAAGGCTCAAGCCCAGCTTTGCTTCAACTGCTTGGGCAACTTCAACTGGCAACTTGGCCGCACCCGAGACTGCGAGTCGGACCGAGGCAACCATGGAAGCGTCGATACCCGGTATGCCAGCCCATGCCGCCCACATAGTTGGCGGACCAGAGACCACCGAGACACCATGTTTTTGAATCGATTCCAGCCCCGAAACGGGGTCGAATCGTTCGATCAGCAGCACTGCTGAGCCCACTGCCAATGAAACGCCCAGAACAACATTGAGCCCAAATATATGAAACAGCGGCAACACACCGAAGACCACATCATCTCCGTGTTGTACCTCGTCAGAAGAGGCCAGAGTCTGGCAGATGTTGGCGTAGAGATTGCCGTGGGTGAGCATCGCTGGCCTAGGCGAGCCTGCAGTACCCGAGGTGTAAATCAAAACAGCGAGGTCATCCGGAGCCCGGTCCGTAATGCCAACCTCAGCTGCACCATCTGCAGTCCCAAGATCCTCGAGCTGAACCCCGTTTTCGGGAACAAACCCGGCGCCGATCACATGCTCAACAGTGGGTAGCGAGGATGATTCAATCCCCAAGAATGCTTGACGGCCCGCAGCCCCAACAATGACTGCCCGGGCTCCAACAAGATCAATCTCGTGCTGCATTGCAGTACTCGGATTTGTGGGATTCAGCGGAACAATGACGAGTCCAGCACCAAGGCCAGCAAGGTACGAGACAACAAAGTACCGATTGTTGCCAGAGATCAGCGCAAGGCGATCTCCGGGCTTGAGACCCAACGAGACGAGCCCAGCGCGCAGCTGCGCGACCTGCGCGCGCAAAGATCCATAGGTGGTGGGTTTTCCGCGACTGATGAGCGCGCACGCGTCGTCAGGGTGGTTTTCGAGAATCGTGGCCAAGTTCACTTACCACCAAAGTAGCCGCAGGTGTGCCCGATGCCACCCATCAACTCACTCCTGCGATGTAAGAAAACTCACCGAGGGGCAAGCACTACTAGTTGTAGAAGCGAGGCAGTCATCAGAACCAGCATCAAAATCACGATTGCAATCGTGGTGTTTCTCCTCATGATTGTGGCCGAAACGAGGGTGAAAGCTGTACCGGCGTGGTCACCCCGCGGGCAGGTTCCTCGGCACTATCAAGTGGACTCAACGTCAAAGCATC
>WLLG01000144.1 GCA_009700815.1 Actinomycetota bacterium | reverse complement strand
TAGAGAGAGTCTAGGCCCTTGCATCTGTCGATCAGAACTCCTCGAAGGGTCCGCAGTGGTTACTCCCCTAGCCCGGGTCCCATTGTCGACCAGACAGGGGTGACTTGGGAACGGAAATCTTCTAGCTTCCCAGCCACAATTGCCATGCGGATTTGATCCACAAAACCTAAAATCCAAGTCAGGTTATGAATGGTGCAGAGCGTGTGAGCAGTGCTCTCACCAAGGCAACTCAGGTGGCGGAGTAGGCCTCGGGGATAATTGACGCAGGTGGCGCAGGGGCAGTTTGGATCGACTGGATCCTCACTTCGAGCAAACTCGGCTCGCTTGATGTTGAGTCGCCCAGTGTTTGTCAGAAGCGTCCCGTGACGCGCAAGTCGAGTAGGCAGGACGCAATCAAACATGTCCACTCCGAGCGAGACTGCTTCAAGAATCGAAAGCGGATCCCCCACGCCCATCAAGTAGCGCGGTTGGTCGACTGGCAGTTCAGCGAGTGCAGACTGCAGCGCTGGCAACATTCGCTCTCTGGTCTCTCCAACGGACAGTCCGCCAACAGCGTAAGCATCGAAATCAAGCTCTACCGTTCGCTGCGCGGACTCCCGTCGCAACACGATGTTGTCTCCGCCTTGCACGATGCCGAGCAAGGCTTGGTCATGAGTACGGCGATGTGCGAGACGTGCGCGAGCAGCCCATGCAGCAGTGGTCTCTACGGCTTCGCGAAGCACTGACTCAGACGAGGGAAGTGGCGCGCAGACGTCAAGAACCATCTGCATGTCAGCCCCGAGTAACTCTTGAGTCTTGACGGCCCCTTCGGGAGTGAGCATGTGACTCGTCCCGTCATAGGTGGACTTGAACCTTGCTCCCTCAGCAGTCACCTTGGGGGCAAGAGAAAACACCTGATACCCGCCAGAGTCGGTCAGCATATGCCCCGTGAATCCGCTAAAGCGGTGCAATCCTCCAAGCGTGTCCACAGTCTCTGCCCCAGGCCTGAGCATGAGGTGATAGGTATTTGCGAGCAAAATCTCGGCCCGGCTGCCTTCGGCCGTTCGTAGGCCAGCGAGCTCATGAGTGCTCAAGGAGCGGATGGCACCCCGAGTGCCTACGGGCATGAACACTGGAGTTGCAAACGAGCCTCGAGTAGTGCTCACGACGCCAGTTCGGGCCAGACCATCTGTGGCTGTGATCTCAAGCTTGAGCTTCATGGTCACCTTCTAGGCTCGGTCCTCGTTGAAGCAGCGGTCCTCGTTGAAGCAGCATCGCATCCCCAAATGACAGAAATCGGTACTCACGTTGCAGAGCGGTGCTGTAGAGATCTCTCCACCTTGGGCCAATAAAAGCCTGGATCATTGCCAGCAATGATGAGCGGGGCAGATGGAAGTTGGTCATCAATACGTCCACAACTTCAAACTGAAAACCGGGGGTAATGAACAGTCGCGTTCTGCCCTGAAGTTGGGAACTCGCAGCGGCTGATTCAAGGGCTCGAACTGTAGTTGTGCCTACTGCGACCACACGCCGACCTGCGGCCTGAGCAGTCTTTACCTCGTCCCAAGTCTCGGCAGGTACCTGATACCACTCCGAGTGAATCTGGTGGTCCTCAAGGTTCTCTGCACTCACCGGGCGGAAGGTATCAAGGCCAACAACGAGTTCTACTGTGTTGATCTGCACGCCCTTCTCTTCGATCTTCCCCAGAAGCTCGGCAGTGATGTGTAGGCCCGCCGTGGGCGCAGCAGCGGAAGCCGGACGATGCGAAAACACTGTCTGATAGCGCTCTTGATCGCTGAGCCGCTCATGGATGTATGGAGGCAAGGGAGCCTCTCCCGAACGTTCGAGTTCTTGTAGCAAATTTCCCTGATGGATCGGACGGACTTTTCTTCGGCCCTGCCCAAGGTCCTCACCGATTTCAAATTTCAGGGATCCAACGGCGGCTGTGACGTGCTCCCCAGCGCGCATCTTGCGAGATGGCCGACAAAGTGCCTCCCACCACCCTTCATCTTTGTCTTCGAGTGGCTCCAGCAGAAGGACCTCACCTGCACCTCCGCCGGAGCGAAGTACAGCCACCCTCGCTGGCAGCACCCTGGTCTCATTCAGGATGAGCAGATCACTAGGCCGCAAAAAATCAGCTAGATCCGCCACAACTGCATCTTGAGGCTGAGCCTCAGGGCCCAGATCGACCAGCAGTTTTGCCGAGTCGCGGGGAGTAACTGGGGTTTGCGCAATGGCGGCCTCGGGTAGGTCGTAGTTCAGGTCCTCGGTGCGCATACGAGTAAGGGTGGCCCGATTAGAAGCCCATCGATTTACCGATGATCTCTTTCATAATTTCGGTGGTTCCGCCGTAGATCGAGGTCACTCGAGCATCTGTGTAGGCACGACCCACTGCATACTCGTTCATGTAGCCGTAGCCCCCATGTAGCTGCACGCAGATGTCAGCGACCTTCTTTTGGAGTTCGGTGCACCACCATTTCGACATTGCCGCTTCCTCTGCAGTCAGCGTCCCCTCGTTCAGAGCAAGGACGCTCTTATCGATGAAACTCTCGGCGATGGTGATCTCGGTTTGCATTTCGGCAAGCTTGAAGCGGCTGTTCTGAAAGCTGCCGATCTTTTGTCCGAATGCGGTGCGCTCGTTGCAGTACTCGGTGGTCCAGTTCAGGATCGCTCGCGCGTGCGCAACGCCGGCCATGGCTATCGAGAGTCGCTCCTGTGGCAGATTCTTGACAAGCAACTTGAACCCTTGGCCCTCATCGCCAATCCGGTTCTCTACGGGAACACGAACATCACTGAAGAACAACTCCGCCGTGTCCTGGGAATGCATGCCGAGTTTGTCTAGGTTGCGGCCACGAACAAATCCTTCCATGCCAGTCTCGACGACAATCAAAGACATCCCAGCATGCCGCTGAGTTGGGTCGGTCTTGCAGGCAACAATGACGAGATCCGACAAGATCCCGTTCGTGATAAACGTCTTGGAACCGTTCAGAATGTAGGTGTCGCCATCTCGAAGTGCAGTGGTGCTCATCGATGCCAAATCGGACCCAATGCCGGGCTCTGTCATGGCCACTGCAGTAATGAGTTCACCCGAGGCAATCCCAGGTAGCCAGCGTGACTGCTGCTCTTCATTGCAGTAATCCAAGAAATAGGGAAGGCACACGTCGCTATGAAGGGTCATCCCCAACCCTGCGGGGTACACATCGGCGGCACAGATTTCTTCGGCAATGATCAAGTTGTAGCGAAAGTCGTCGACTCCTGCGCCACCGAATTTCTCCGGAACGGACATTGCCAAGAACCCAGAGGCACCGGCCTTTGCAAAGACCTCACGGTCGATCACTCCGGCGGCTTCCCACTCCTCACGATGGGGCACCAGTTCACGTTCCAAGAAGGTACGAAAAGCTTTGCGGAACATCTCGTGTTCTTCTTCGAATAGCGAACGCTCCATCGGGGAACTCCTTGAATTGGGTGGGGGTCAGTGGAAAATGCCTAGGAAACAAAAATGTTCTATGAGTAGCAAAGCACGAGATCAAGAAAAGAAGAAGCTGAGACTAGGAGTAAAACACAATTCACACGTGTCCCCTCACTCATTCAAAGAGGGAAACGTCTGTTCCTTCTTGTGTCGCAGCCGGGGGAACTAAGCCCAAATGCCTCCAAGCAGCCGTAGTGGCCATTCTGCCGCGAGGCGTTCGCAACATCAGTCCTTGTTGAATCAAGAACGGCTCGTAGACATCTTCAACCGTCTCGGTAGGCTCAGATACTGCAATTGCCAACGTAGACAGCCCAATCGGTCCGCCCCCGAAGCGTTGACACAGAGCGGAGAGGATCGACCGGTCCAATTTGTCTAGTCCGAGGGAATCGATACCAAAAATCTCTAGGCCTTGTTGGGCTGCAACTGCATTAATACGGCCGTCTCCCTCGACCTCGGCCACGTCTCTGACGCGACGGAGGAGGCGGTTCGCAATGCGAGGAGTTCCGCGAGAGCGTCGAGCAATCTCGACTGCACCTTCTGAGTCGATCTCGACTTCAAGAATCGCAGCGGCGCGCTGCACGATCGCTTGTAAGTCATGCGGCTCGTAGTAATCCAATCTGGCTACAAGTCCAAAGCGATCTCTGAGCGGGCCGGTTATGAGCCCAGTTCGGGTGGTTGCACCAACGAGGCAGAAGTTAGGTAGATCAAGTCGAATGGAGCGCGCCGCTGGCCCCTTGCCAAGAACGATGTCGAGTTGGAAATCCTCCATTGCGGGATAGAGGACCTCCTCGATAGAGCGCGAGAGACGATGGATCTCGTCGATGAAGAGTACGTCTCCTTCTCCGAGTTTCGTCAGGATCGCAGCAAGGTCTCCGGGGCGTTCGAGTGCTGGCCCAGAAGTGACATGCAGCGTGACGTCCATTTCTGCTGCCACGATGACCGAGAGCGAGGTTTTGCCAAGCCCGGGAGGACCTGCGAACAGAAAGTGATCGGGTGCCTGCCCGCGGCGGCGAGCTGCTTCAAGAATGACCGAGAGTCGACGTTTGAGTTCTGTCTGGCCTACGAATTCCGCGAGGGAGCGGGGCCGCAGCGATAGCACTGGATCAGAAGCATCATCGAAAATATCGGAGCGAGTATCCGAGTTCGCTTCCGTGGCTCCTAGTGTCTGGCGTCCTGCCGAGGCCACAGGGCTGCCTTCGAGTTCACGATCTTCCTCATCGGGCACAGGGTCGAGTAGTTCATCTCGGGCCATCAGGCTGCCTTTGTCCTAGTCATGTTGTTAGGCCGCCGCTAGTCGCTGTAGTGCTTGCCGCAAGAGATCAGAGGTATCGGTGGCCTCGGGCAACTCTGAGAGAACTCGGGCAACCTCCTCGGGTCCGTATCCAAGGCCAAGCAGAGCATCTCGCACGTCTCCGCGAGCAGAGTTAGCGGCAGCGCCAGCGCCAGCGCCAGCTCCAGCCGAGGTAGACACAACTCCCTCCGGCACTTTCAGGCGAGTCTTTAGCTCAATAAGCAACCGTGCTGCAGTCTTCTTTCCTACCCCGGGCACCATACAGAGCCCATCGATGTCATCTGTTGCGAGCACCTGTCGAAGACCAAGCGGAGAATGAACGGACAGGATTGCAAGGCCCATTGAGGGGCCAACGCCATGAGTGGAAATAAGAGTTTCAAACACGCGTCGCTCGTCAAGCGAACCAAAGCCAAATAGGGTCCCCGCGTCTTCGCGCTGATGGTGATGAATGAAGAGGAACACCTCGGAACCTAGTGATCCGACCTGATCGACCACAGCTGGGGTGACTTGGACTCGATACCCCAAGCCTGCAACTTCGATGAGCAGTTCGGAATCGGTACGATCCAACAGTTCTCCTCGCAGGGAGCCAATCATGTGGACGTACCCCGGACTGAAGCGAACTGCAATCCAGCAGTAAAGGCCACATGCGTTAGCGCAATCGCAGCAGCATCAGCGGCGTCGGCAGGGCGAGGCGGTTCATCGAGTTTGAGTAGGACCTGCACCATCTGTTGCACCTGTTCTTTATCTGCGCCGCCGTAGCCAGCTACAGCGTCTTTGACCTGATTTGGCGAGTACTCCACAACGACTATCCCCCTGCTCGCCGCCTCGGCCATCACAATTCCCGAGGCCTGAGCAACCGACATTGCTGTTCGCACGTTGGTCTGAAACAAGACGCGCTCTATGGCCACAGCCTGAGGAGAGAACTCGTTCAGTAGCTGGCGAATATCGGCCCAGAGCTCAGCTAGGCGGACGGGAACTGCTGAAGCTGGGTCAGTACGAAGCACGCCGAGCGCTACGGCTTCGGTCTTGTGGCGAGATACCCGCAAAACGCAATAGCCGCAACGAGTTAAACCAGGGTCAACTCCAAGAACGAACACAGGTTCGATCTTAGTATCAGTGGAGTTCTTACCGTGTGACCCCGCAGCTAGCAGTGTCCTGAGCGACTATTCGGCAAGCTGTTCGAGTAGCGCATCGGGGATGTCAAAGTTCGCGTAGACGTCCTGCACATCATCGTTCTCTTCTAATGCATCGATCAGTTTGAGTACGGACTTCACAGCAGCGATGTCGTCAAGTTCAACCATTGATGTGGGAATCATCGTGAGGTCAGAGGAATCAACGGTGACCCCTTCTTTTTCGAGTGCCGTGCGCAGGATCGATGTCAGGGTCGCCTCGCAAGTAACCGCCCAGAACTCACCGTCACGGGCCACATCATCTGCTCCGGC
>WLLG01000143.1 GCA_009700815.1 Actinomycetota bacterium | reverse complement strand
TGCCTGAGTCTGAGGAAACTGAAGCAGAGGTGCTGGCCGGGCTGCGAGTTTTGGGTGGGGTTGTTGCACCACTAGCCGAGGACCTTGACCGACCGATCTGCATCGTGTTCACATCTGGAACCACCGGCACGCCCAAAGGAGCTGTCTTTTGCGGCCGGCAACTGCAGTTCATCTGCCAGGTTGATACCCAGCACAAATGGAACAGCCCGCAGGACCTTGGCCTTCATTCCTCCGCAGGAACCTCACTCACGCACCTCGGGCCGATGACCAAACTGCTAGGTAATCTGCACAGCGGCGGAACCAGCCACCTCATGAAAAAGTGGACTGCTCTCGGGGGACTTGAAGCTGTCGAGCAGTTCCGCATGCCTGTCATTGCGGGAATCCCCACTCAGCTTGCATTGATGCTGCACCACGACTCGTTTGATCAGTTCGACTTGTCTTGCGTGCAGGCGGTGATTGTTGGCGGCGGTCCCGCCACTCCGGCACTGATTACAGAAGCCAGAGAGCGCCTTGGTGTTCCCGTTGCAGTCCGCTACTCATGCACCGAGGCCGGAATTGGAGTGGGAACCTCGTTCCAGGATCCTCCCGAGGATGCTTTGGAGTCCGTAGGTCGCCCGCACCTTGGAGTGGAGCTCACCATCCGATCAGAGACCGGCGAGCTACTCGCACCCGGCAAAATCGGTGAGATCACACTGAAATCACCTGCCGTTATGTCTGGGTATTACAAGGATCCAGCAGCTAGCAGCGCCGCTTTTTGGCCCGATGGTGCAGTGCGCACCGGCGACTTGGGCCACCTCGATACGGCTGGCCGTTTACACCTTGTGGGTCGATCCAAGGAGATGTACATCCGCGGTGGCAACAACGTGTACCCAATGGAAGTCGAATCCGTACTCTCTCAACATGGCGGTGTGGCTCAACTAGTCATTGTGCCGCGGCCGGACCCCACCATGGGAGAGGTCGGCGTGGCTGTTCTCGTACCCAGCGATCCGCTGAATCCGCCCACGCTGGAAGAACTGAGGGGCTTCGCGGCTGAGCAGATCGCTCCGTTCAAGTTGCCCTCGGAGTTAGTGCTGCGGGATTCATTGCCGCTCACGCCTATGGAAAAAATTGACCGTAACGCAATCAGGGAGGAACTGTGACAAAGAGACTCAGTGCAGTCCAAGTGCAGGGGCCACATCGAGCATTGGTGACTGCACCGTTCCGTGGAGAGGGCCTTGACCAACTCCGGCACGTGGCGGATGTAGTGCTCGACCCGTGGATCGAGCATGTTCCCCTGCGGATTTGGGATGGCGTCAAGTTGGCCGAGCGGGTTCAGGACTGCTCCGCCAATATTCTGATCGTCGAGTCGGACTTTGTGATGGGTCCAGAGATTATGGATATCGGCCTGCAAATCATCGGCTCCTGCAGGGGTGATCCAAACAATGTTGACGTTGCCGCTGCTACAGAACGCGGAATTCCGGTGCTGTATGCGCCGGGTCGCAATGCTGATGGCGTTGCCGAGATAACAGTGGCGCTGCTGTTCGCCGTAACCCGTCACATATTGCAAGCTGATGCAGACCTGCGTGCCGGACAGGTATTCAAAGAAGAAACCATCCCGTATCAGAGGTTCCGTGCCTGGCAACTTGCAGGCCAAACCGTCGGCATCATTGGCCTTGGGGCGGTTGGACGCGCAGCAGCATGGCGGTTTGCAGGCTTAGGCATGAATGTCTTGTCATTCGACCCGTTCAACCCTGCGGCCACCCACACAAACCTTGATGAGATGCTTCCTCACTGCCAGGTGGTGTCGATGCACGCTGCGCCCAATCCCAACACGCTCGGCATGATGGGTGCCGAACAGTTTGCGGCCATGCCTGAAGGCTCGGTCTACCTGAACTCCGCCCGCGCCGGCCTACACGACTTGACGGCGCTCCTTGAGGCTCTTGAGTCCGGACATCTCTGCGGGGCCGGGCTCGACCATTTTGATGGCGAGCAGCTTCCGCCGGGCCACGGGCTCTTGACCCGAAGCGATGTCGTACTCACGCCACACATTGGCGGAGCTACCTATGACACCGAAGTGAACCATTCCCTGATGATCGCCGCAGATGTGGCAGCGATCCTCACAGGAGAAACCCCGCAACACTGTGTCAACCCGGAGGTGCTCTAAATGAAGGATCTTGCCCAGGTACAGGCCGCTGTACTGGCTGCGTCAAAAACAATGTACAAACGAGGACTGGTTGAGGGCACTGCCGGAAACGTCTCGGGCCGCGTCGGCACCGATCGCGTTGTGGTGACCCCCTCTTCGGTGGGGTACGAGGAGATGACACTAGAAGACCTAGTTCTGGTGGATCTAGATGGGAACACCATCGAAGGCAGCAGGTCGCCTACTTCTGAAAAGGCCCTTCACCTTGAGTGCTACCGCGCCTACCCAGAAGTGCGCGGAGTTGTCCACTGCCACGCAACCTATGCCTCAATGTTTGCTGCAGCCCAACGACCGATCCCGGCGGGGATTGACGAGTTCGTGATCTACATCGGCGGCGATGTTCCTTGCGCTGAGTACCGGCAGAGCGGATCAGACGAGTTGGCAGCAGAGCTCGCTCCGCACCTACAGAACCGGTCAGCCGCCCTGATGGCAAACCACGGCATGGTCTGTGTTGGAAGCTCGGTAGAGGATGCGTTGAACTCGGCGCTCATCGTTGAGCACAACGCCGAAATCATGTGGGGAGCAGAGCTACTTGGTGGAGTAGTGGCGCTGCCTGAGAAAGCTGTCACGGACTTTCGAAATATCTACGCGTTTGTTCGATCAGATATCTGGTCCACCCGATAAGCAAAGGCAGTGCCGCTCAGCGCAGGGCGCCTGGTTCCTCTAACCACAAGTTGAGCGCTTGGGCTCGAGCGTTACGCAGCGTGAACACGTGGCGGACAGCCCTGCGCACGCGATGTTGCACAGCAGCCGTAGTTACGACCTGTCGCAGCAGATAGTCAGCGGCATCTCCGTGATCGACCTCGGCGTAGGCGTGCACTGCAAAATTTGGTACTTCAATCCCGTAGTGATCTCGGAGACCCTCGTACATGAGTTGCGCATAGCCCGTAGATGCGGCGAATCGCTCCCCCGCCCAACCGAAGGCAGCCAAACCCTCTTCGTAGCTACGGCGCATGTAATACATCGTTCCGAGCACTGCCCCAAGAGTTGCTGGAACTGGAACGTAGCTCAGCAAATCCTCGTCACTAATTCCCAACATGCGTGCCCACTCGACCTTCATGGTCACGTGGTTCGCATCACCGGCATAGCCAGTCTCGTCCGCCAGGTTTTGGATCCAGTGCGCAAAGTGTTCGCTCTGATCCAAGGTGAGTGCGTCTGGGTCGGGTGCGTTCGCCACAAGCGAAGCGAACTCACCTGTGTACGTCACCCCTAAGAAGTAGTACTCCTTGCAAAACCGGCGGAGGTGCTCCTCAGAGAGGGTCCCGTCAGCGACATGAGACCAGAGCTGATTCCGTGTGACACAGACGCTGCTCTGTATGTGATCAAGTTCAGCCATGAACTCTTCAACCGGCAGCGACTCAGTAGTCAGCCCTACCCGAATGTCCTTGAACTTGCGGATCTCATCGGCCATCTCTCTACCATAGAAGGTAACTGACGCTCATGTCAGTTAACTTGAAGGCCGTTGCGCTCAAGCGCCTCAAAACCAGGTGCGCAGGCGGCATTCAAAGCGTTTGCAGACTCAGCATCAAGCAGGTTGAAGCGGGTTGGAGGGAGTCCTCGTACCAAGGCCGCTGCAGTTTGCGAAAAGCGAGTATCAACGGGCAACTCAAAGAAGTCTGCTGCCTGTGCGATGACCTCGGCCGGTTGCTCGACAAGGTCTTCAAATGCGACTGTCTGCAAAGTGGTGTCGGACAGCAGCTGAGTTGCCTCGAGGCCACGCACAAGTTGCTCTGACCAGTAGCGCCCAAAGAGTTCCACCGGAGGTTCAGACTCGAGCCAAGCCCGAATCAGGCGGTCTACCCCTTCGGCGGAGTCATCGGCGGGATCAACTCCTTGCGGGATCTGCCCGTAGTACAACTGAACGGCTAGGCGGTAGAAGGGGTGCTCCCTCATACTGAGGGCCACCTCTCGACCATCGCGAAACAAGTGCAAGATCTTGGCCTCTGGGAACAGTCGAAGAAGTTCCCCGAGATAGTCAACAGAAGAGCCGGAGCGTTCGATCCACACTGTTGCTTGCACAGTGCCAGCCCAGAAGGCAAACAGAGCTCGATAATGATCGGCCAACGAAGCCGACGGGCGGTTGTTCAGCCAACTCATCGATGTGTCAAACAGGGCATCGGGCTGCTCAGTCAGTGCTGGCAAAGTCGAGACCAGAATCCAAGGCAGTGGGTCTGCGGGGCTATAGCGATCCTGCGGGCGAAACGGGTACGTGACCTCTTCCGCTCGATACCCGCGGGACAACACGTCAGTCATGACTTGGTTCGGAGCTGCCAACATCTCTGCCACTGCAGCACCCTGATGGACTCCCTCGGCGAATCGCGCCCCCCAGTCAAGGCCAGTGAACACCTCGTGAAGGCTGACGACTTCACGGTGTTGAGCCAGCATTCGCGACAACAGGGTGGAACCGCATCTGCCAGTTCCCACCACAAAGCGTGCTGGTGACGGGGTAGAAATCATCGACGGAGCCTGCGTTGCAAATCAGCGCGCCGCGATCGGAGGATTTGTGAGCGCTGCTCAGGAGTCACAACTTTTGTGCCAGGTGGCAGCTCCCGTTGCACGTGCTCGAAAGGGACTTGCCGGTAGCTCAGCGCTGGAAGTTGATCTGCCCACAGGAAGCGAACGGCGAGCGTGCCTTGTTCGTAGCCAGCGGGATCTAGCCAATTCGCTACGCCAGGATCGCGCTGCGCTATCACGAACCGGACCACTCCGTCTTCATCAGTAACTGCTTGGGTGTGATTCAGTGACACTTGCCGCGAACCCACTGCTGCTGACTCCCAGAACCATGTGGCTAATTGGACTGACCAGTACGCACATGTCGGGGGAACCAGTTCAAGAATCACAGCCTGATCTGGCCCGCAGGCATAGCCACCCATTCCGTATGCCTGACCTGTAAGGCCGGTGGCATTGCTCGGCGGCAAGAATGCCTGAACTGGTCCAGGGTCGGACTGAGCTAAGGCGCGTCCCCATTCGGACCAGCATCTCGCCCCCGCGGTGAGCCATAAGCCAAGGAGATCAAGTCGCCGGCCAAACTCCTGTTGGTCAAGCGCAGGTGGCGGGAGCAATAGGTCCAACCGTTCCACACAGAGTGAGGCCGGTTCCTCAGTGGCCCAGTCCCCAAAATATTGCCGAAGGAATAGGTGTGTGGCTTGTGGTTCAGTCTGCAGCCAATATGCCCAGGGTTCTGGGGCATCGCTCGGAGTCGGCGGCTCAGGACTTACCCAGATCTCAATCGACCCGTCCGGTCCTCGATTGAGCCGGTCGCCCTGAACCGAAGAAACTGACTTCCACTCCGTGGCGCGCCCATCTGCAAAGTGTCCCGTGTTGAGCTGCAATTCGAAGGTCAGCGCACTACCCGGACTGCCCCAAACGCGGTAGCTACCACTTGGGTCAACACCGCAGAGGGCGTAATTGCAGTCGGGGTTATCTAGCCCCCAGGACATGCGCGGATCGATACAAGGAACGAACTCGGGATCGTATGGGTCCATGTACTCAACGCAGTCAAGAATCCCTGCTGCTAGAAAGCGCAACGCATACCTACTGCCCTCGGTTCGGTGCAGTTCCGAGTCTGGAAGTTCGCTTGAGAAAAGCACTGAACCCAACTCGTTGAGATTCCCTACAAACTCTGCCCAAGACTGCGAACCAAGAGGTTGAGACATTCGCCTACTCGTCTCTGAACTGTGGGAGGCGACCCTCAAGAGATGCTCGAACTCCCTCGGCTGTGTCAGACATCGACATGAGGTCAACGGCTTGTTCCATACCTCGCGCTAACGACTCCTGTGGTTCAGTGAAGTTGCTAGCCAGAACAAGTTCTTTGAAGTGCCGCACTGCTCTCGGCGCCATCTGCCCAATCCGGTGTGCCAGGTCGAGCGCAGTAGCCCGTGCTGTCCCATCCTCTACCACTCGGGCGACCCATCCCATCTCATAGAGACGCTTCGCTGGGAGACGTGCATCCCCAAGCATTGCTAGCTCGAGGGCATGAGCGGGAAGCAACTGACGACCTAACGCACCAAGCCACTGTGC
>WLLG01000142.1 GCA_009700815.1 Actinomycetota bacterium | reverse complement strand
CATTGCGGCTGGACCAGCGGCGTGCGAGGTTTGCAGTCCAAGTAACGAGCCCCGCTTTGGCTGAGCCGTAACCCGGCACAATTTCGGTAGCCCGAAACGCAGTCATTGAAGACATGTTGATCACGCTTGCACCGCCAGAGAGTTCGCTCGCAAAGAGCAAACGACGACAAGCGGTCGTTAGGCGCATTGGGCCAACCAAGTTCAGCTCAACGGCTGCGGCGAAACCCTCGGGGCTCCATTCGTCTAAACCCTTGGGCAAGCTCGCACCGGCGTTGTTGACCAACACATCCAACGCACTGAGTGAGGCCACGAGTACATCTACCGATTCCGCATCGGTGAGTTCAACCTGCCGGTATCCGAACCCGTCAAGGTCAACGGCGTACTCGGCAGCCGAGGCTTTAGTGCCAGTCACGATGACCTCAGCTCCGGCTGCAGCAAAGCCTTGAGCAATGGCATATCCGATGCCGCTACTACCCCCGGTTACCAACACTGCAGCCCCGGCAAAATCGAAACTCGCAGAATTGTGTGCAGCGGTGCTGGAAGGCGGGTCTGATGGGCTCATGGCTTCTCCAATTTGGCTATGGAGCGACGTAACCACGCGCGCTCCCAGAAGTTTGTTGTGTTCTCGATCAGGTGCTCATGTGCTGCAATTGCAACGCTCAGCGCCTCGGCGTGTCGGGGTTCGGTAGCCAACAAAATGTCGGTCAGTTGCAACGCCTCTACTGCCCGGCCGGCCTGAAGGTGTGCAGCAGCCATGTCCACAAACGCATCCGCCCCGGCGGCGGCTACTAGGTCGGGGGCCACGGCTAGGGGAGTCACCCCAAACAGCTCGGTTGTGGACCGGTGATGAAACCAGCCTGCGTAATTCTCCCAGATAGCCCGGACGTTCCATTTTGTCTGCCCGTACCCCTCGCCCACATCAAGGTGGTCTGGAGTCTGAATCTCTTGCATCAGCGTGTAGACATCGGCGCCAGTGTTCATGCCAGCCACAGTTTGGTCGTGGACTGAGTGCATTGCCTCTTGCATGGCCCGGACCTCACCCGCAATCAGATCGGCACCAATGATCGGATCAAAGTGGCCAGTGATCAGCCGCTCGGGTGCAAGCTCAAGCACCAGATTAAGAGAATCAATGTACGTGAGCGCATCGCGGTATCGGTCGCCGCGAATGGTCACTAGGTTGGGAACGTGGCCAAAGAGTGGGCCAAATAAATTGCCAGAGAACAGGGTTCGAGACTCGGGCAGCCAGACGACCATCGAGTCAAAAGTCTCCCCGCCAGGAGTCGCGATGAGTTCTAGCCGGCGCCCGCCGATCTGAAGGGCGAGGCGATCCTCGACGAGCAGTGTTGGCTCGGGACGCGCCTGGGGAACAGCGCCGACTCCGACTGATCGGGTGTACTCCATGGCCCCAAGAATGGCATCCATAAAGGCAAAGGCCGAGTTGCGCGACCGGAACATCTCAAGACGTTCGTTGTCATCTCGCCACATCGTGAAGTTGGCCTGCGCCACCACCTGACTCTCATCGTCTTTGAGCACGTCGATGCCGCCAACGTGGTCGTAATGACCCTGAGTGAGCAGCACAGAGTGAACCGGCGCAGAGTCCACAGCGTCATACGCACGCGCATGAAGCGGACCCTCGAATCCCATCCCCGTGTTGATAATTACCCGGCCCTCTTCGGTGGGGATCATGTAGCTGTTCGACCATCCGGGTGACATCCAGATGTCGTCCCCAAGATCGATTGCCGGAGCGTCGGTGGCAGCAGCCATGGAGTCGGCACCTGGTCGCGTTCGGTGGATTCCAGACATCAGTTCACCTCTTTGCGGATCTGTGGGAACGCATCAAAATAAAACGCGTACCGTTCGTAGAGTTCAGCTGGATTCAGACCAAAGTCACCTTGCAGGTCATACACGATACGACCCTCCTTGCCGCGAGGGTTGCTCTCTATATATTGCCGCAGCCCTTTGCTGGCTTGGTCTGTGAGTTCAAGTCCGGACATCTCAATGATGCGCTCAGCCATTGCTTGGTCATCAGAGATGAACTCTTTGAACTCAACATCTACCCGCTGCGCTGTAGGTATCAGATGTGCGTCGCTCACCGCAGCACGCAGTAGTCGCTCAACGCGATCCACCCAATATGAAGCTAGCTGGTCGGCATCGATCTGCACCCGACGGTTGCGGTCCCCGTAGGCAAGCATGGTGATCGCTGATTGCAACACGGCAACTGGGTCGCGAAGGGTGAACGCAACGGTGGCATCTGGGAAAGTTGCCATCAGCGGCCCGAGCCGCTCTAGGTGTTGCGGGCATTTGAGCACCCAGCGATTTGGTCCGCGTAAGTAACTGAGCACTTGCAACTCACGATGCAAAAACGCGTAGTGCGCAAACTGATCAAGCTGCTCGGCATGGTCTCGCCACCCCGGAACTCGTGCATGCCATTCCAACACATACGTGCACAGGTCTAAGTCGAGCAGTTCACACTCTTCCTCAATGCTTGAAGGGGGACGGTCATGCATGAGCGAGGTGAGCGGAGAGACCTGCTTCGAAGCCTCGTACTCTGCTTCGCATCGCTGGTATCGGGGGTCAACTCCATCGCGGCCCGGGCCATCTCCAACGGGTGGGATGGGCTCGGCTACTTCCCACCAGGGCATCGACCTAAACCGTGTGTCGGTAGCTAACAAGTTGACTAGGTGCGTGGTGCCAGAGCGGGGCAAACCCACCACGATCACGGGTGGCTCAAGTTCGGTCTCAAGGGACTCCGGATGCCTACGAATAAAGTCCTCGAGCCGAAGCCTGGCTGCGAGCAGACCTACGAGCCGACGGCGAACAAGGAAGCGTCCAAGACCAGACAGTCCCGTATCGGACTCAACCGATGCGACCTGAGCTGCGAGACGGTCCATCAGCGAGGGGTCGCCAAAGTCCTCAAGGCCCGTCCGCCGTTTCGCAGCAGCAACGAGCTTGCTGGGCATCAGGTCGACCTCCATCGAGGTTGCCAGATCAAACATCTGCTGTTGTTCAGCATCGCGAATAGGTACGCGCAGATCTTCGATTCGAATATCAGTCATAGTCCCCCTTTCCATTATCCGAAACTGCTTCCCTTGAGGCTCTCAGTGGGGCCGTTTCGGCTTCTCAGAGTGCAGCCTCAAAGCACTCGCTAGCAATTTCAGTGAGTACTAGCGACTGTTCCCAGCGGTCACCCTCCTCTCGCAGGTCGCCGGCCGAGTCGAGCACGAGGCGGGCGTAACCAACCTCGGGCGGTAGCAGTTCGGGCGCAAAACCAATCTCAAGGCGTGGCGGTGGGACAACGTCCTGAGCAGCGCTACGCACAAACCCCTCAAACGCTCGCGTCCAAAGCGACCTAAAGTGGGCAATGTGGGGTTGGCCCTCAACCGAGCCATCGCCAACGTCAACTTGAATGCATCCCGAGGTTCCAATCCGGCCGTGCATATACCGAACTCGATCAAGCACCGGAGAGAGAAACTCAAGGGTCGCCTCGAAGTCATTGGCTGCCATGTCTTGGCCCGTGTACCAGTGGGAGAAGTCGCCGTTAAAGCGCAGGTCCGGGAACCGCTCAACGAGTTGCACTGTTCGCCACATGTCTTGGGTGAGCGTGGCTCGATGTGTCTCTACATACAGGGGAATCCCAGCAGTTGCGCTGGCACTGAGCACTTCTTCGATCAGAACCTCGGCTGCAGCGTCATCTTCAAGTCCGGTGCCCAACAGAATCGTGCAGCACTCGAATCCGGAATCAACCCAACCCTGAGCTTGGTCCGCTAAACCCCCCGGAGTTGGCTGGATGGCGAACGTGGTTGGCACCAGACCGAGATCTCGGCAGCGGCGAGGATTCGCGCCTTGCACACCCTCATAACCCGCAGCGCAGGCTGCTTCGAGCGTGGCCTGCTCATTTCCCTGCGGGCCACTACTCCAAGAGGGAAGAGACCAACTCGTACAGATATTTAGGTCACGCCGAAATGCCGGTGTCCGGTGAGGACTCGAACCGCTCGTGGTCATTAGCGGAGGTTAGTCCCAAGGCACAGCGGACGGAGCAAGCAGAGTCGCTGGGTCTTCAGTCGCTACTCAATAACGGTGTTCCACAGTCGCTGACTCTCCTTGAGCTGCGAAGGGTCAAGCGGGAGTGCGCCTGTTTCGGCAACAGCCTTTTGGCCCTCTGCCGAGAGCAAAAGTGACACTAGGTCAGAGATCGTTTGGTCTAGCTGGACTGTCTTGCGGTCGATAATTACCGACAAGCTCCGTCCAAGTGGGTATGCGCCGCTTGCCACGTTGGACTCTGTCGGGTCAGCACAATCAGCGCTGCTGTCCGAGCGCAATTGAAGGATTCGCACAGAGTCATTCCAGCTTTTTGCCGAGCTCACGGCAGCTACGCCAAGACCTGCCGGCTCGTCTAGTACTGCTGATCGTACGAGTTCATTGCTCTCAACCGAGACGGCGTCATTTCGGAGTTTCGGATCTGTGTTGCGAGTCTCAGCTGTCGGCCCAAGTGCAGTGGAGACAAACAGTTGAAGGGTGCCAGATCCGCTCGGTGGAACGAGCACTTTGAGGGGCTGTTCGGGTAGGTCAGCGGAACTGCCCAGTGAGTTGGCATCAGCCCATGAGGCAAACCCCGCGGATTCAGGTCCAGCCAGACCGTAGAGCTGTTCGGTAGACAGACACTTGACGGGGTTGGAGGGATTCGTCACCACCACGATTGCGTCATTTGCAACGGGAATCTCTACTGGCGACCTATCGCTGTCTTTGCACTCTCTTTTCTCACGATCAGACATCGAACGCGAGGACGCAGCCATCTCTACTAGGCCATCACAAAACAATGCGATCCCATCGGCCGAGGTAGAAGTATCGAGTCGAATACGGGCATCTTGTTCTTGTTCGGCCAGCATTCCGCTACTGACGCTGAGCAGCGGGAGCATGGTCTCGGACCCGGCGGCTCGTGACTCTGGACGCACTGGGTCGGCGCTGCAAGAGCCGAGCAGCCCACCGAGTGCAAGCGCTGTCGCGAAGCTCAAGCCCAAGCATGTGGTTGTGCCGCCAAATCTCACCCGTGAAGTATGGCCCGCGCTCCTCTCATGGGGAAGTTGAGTTGATCGAAGCCGAATGCGGTGTCAGTTAGATCTCGAAGCAAAGTTCGGTTCACGCAAGGCAGCGCTCTAGGGTGAAGAAGATGCGCTGGCTCTCCTCGATCAATTCAGGCTGGTTGCTGTTGTTGGTCTTCAGTTTCGCAATCGGAGCGGCCGTTCTCGCAGCGCTAATGATTCGGCGACTCAACATTGACAAAGCGGCACCTGTCGCAGCTGCTTATATGACAGCGCTGGGAAGTCTCTTTGCGATCTTCACAGGCTTTCTCATTAACAGCGAGTACGGCACCCTTCGCGAGACGCAGCGACTCGTGGGTTCAGAGGTGGCTGCTGCCTCGCAGTTGGCATTCAACACTCAGGGACTCTCGGCTCCTCAGGTAGAACTAGTCATTGATGACCTCGATGCTTATTTGCGCAGAGTTGATGAGTCGGAGTGGCGAGTCCTTGGTGCCGGAGGTGGAACCGAGGTATCGGCTTTCAACGAGCTCAAACAACTTCAGGGCCGAGTTCGCCAAGTCGGGTTGCAGCCGGAGACGCCAACGCTTGCAGCAGATGCGATGCAACAGGCTGTTGATCAACTCGCTGCAATTCGAAGGCAGCGTGTAGCAATTTCTGCCGAGAGTCTTCCCTTGGCACTGTTTGGCATTAGCGCACTTGCGGGGATTGCTCTCATCTTTAACGCCATGGTGGTAGCGCTTCGATCAGGTCACAAGTATTCCCTGATTGCTTGGGGGATCGTGGCAGTGGTCGCGCTTGACCTTGTGGCAATTCTTTCGATCGGCGCCCCATTTCGCGGTGCTTTTCAGGCTGACCGAGTTCCTATTCGAGACCTCGTTACCGAGCTTGAAGCGGGCAGATACCAATCTTGGGTAGACGACCCGCGTCCGCAGCGAACATGTACAAATCGACAGGACGCAACACAGCGTCCCGAGGACTGCCTCTTTATCGGAAATGGTGAATCGATCACGCTCGGTGTGCTGGCATGGCTTGGTGATGATTCCGGCGGACTCGGCCAGGACTCCTTGGACGGGGTGAACCTTGCAATTGACTACCTAGATGGCCAGTTTGATCAGGTGCCGGGTGATTTGCTGGGGCACCGTGTGAGTCTGTCGGTAGATAACGAGGGCTGCTCGGCTG
>WLLG01000141.1 GCA_009700815.1 Actinomycetota bacterium | reverse complement strand
GAGACAACATAATGAATACCCTTTCAGTCGTTTTAACAAACAAATTCTAGCCCAAACCTGAGAAAATTCTTGGGATAGTTTCAAGTTGCAAGAATGACCTAAACGAACCTGGCGCGGTCTGCGGCAATCGCACTAATCGCTGCGGCACGATTGCTCCATTCGCCAACAGCGCTTGCCTTGCCCGGTTCTAGGTCTTTGTAGACTTTAAAGAACTGCTGGATTTCTGCGAGTTGGTGCATGGGAACATCGCCTACATCCTGCAAATAATCCCACCTTGGGTCACCCGAAGGAACGCAGAGCACCTTTAGGTCCCTTCCGGCCTCGTCGGTCATCTCGAGCACCGCAATAGGCCGGGCGCGAATATGGCAACCAGGAAAGGTTGCCTCTTCGAGCAGTACGAGTGCGTCGAGAGGGTCGCCATCCTCGGCCAAGGTGTTTGGGAAGAACCCATACTCAGTGGGGTACACAGTGGTTGAGAAGAGGTGGCGATCCAGCCAGGCCTCTCCGTGGTCGTGGTCGATCTCGTACTTGTTGCGCGACCCTTTCGGGATCTCAACAACAACCTCGTACCAGTCTGAGCCGTCTCCCTCTCGTTGGCCTTGGGGGGATTCTTTGGTCATGTTCGTACTGCCTATCTGTGGTTTGGGCTATCTGTGATTCTGACTTGTAGCCGGTGGGCGGGTTCAGGCGGGGCTGCGAATGCCACGCATGCCAGACCAGGCCAGCTGAGAGAGTTGCTCGGCTAGTAGGTCTACCCCGGGTTCGCGCTGATGCGATAGCCAGTAGCGAGTAGCCGCTTCGGTCATGCCCACGATGCTGTGAGCTAGCAAGTAGCGATGCGTCACAGGCTCACCCTCGACCATGATCAAATCGGCGATACTTTCGGCGATGGAGGTTTCTACCCCTAGGGCGAACGAGGCAAACTCGGGGTCCCTTCGGGCCCCTGCACCAAAGAGCACCTTGAACGAATCAGTGTGCTCGCTTGCAAATCCAAAATAGGCCCTGAACCCATTCTCAATCTGCTGCCGCGGCCCGGCGGCCTCGGCAGTCGCTTTCGAGATGGTCTCTTGCAACTCCGCGCCGATCTCAGTCAGCAACTCAATAAACAACTCGCGCTTAGATGCAAAGTGCTGGTAGAGAACTGGCTTGGTAACTCCAGCGGCCTCTGCCACCTCGTTCATGGATGTGGCGTGATACCCATGTTCGGCAAACACCGACACTGCAGTGTGGAGAAGTTGTTCTCGGCGTTCGGCAGCAGGAAGTCTCATAGCAAGTTGCACAAGGTTACTCGCGCGTGGACGCTTGGGCTTCTGTTGCGCAAGCGGTCAGAGGCTCTGAGTCAGACCTAGAGTGCAGTGTCATGCAGCCTTTGGTCGAGTTAGCGATTACCTCTGAGCGTTGCTCCCCGTTTCGCCAAAGTTTTCTTGCAGACCCGATCGGCTCTGCTGGTGCCTACGATGCTTTTCTCTGCATCGAGGTTCCGCTGCCATGGGAGCGAGATATCTCGCTACACGACACGTTCTTCTCGCTGAGCGAGCATGACGCTGCCGAAAGCTTGCAGACTGCCGAGCATCGTGCCAATAGGAAATCCTTTGCCAGCCTGACAGGCCCTGATGGTCGCAGATGGCGCCCACAAGGACTTGTCGCAGCCTCAGCGGGCATGGCCGGTGCTGCCCCAAATGCTGTGCGCGTCTTGGCCTTTGAGCAGCAGTCCATCCCCTCTGACCCCTCCATTGCTGAGTCTGCACCTCAGGTCTTTCAGGTCGAAACAGCGGTCCCCTTTGATCGGCGCGAATGGCTGATTGATTCAGCACAGGTTGTGCCGTTAGCTCGGGCATTGCTGAATGCAGACGAACCTGCAATTGCAGCGTTTGCGCAGTACCAGGTGATGGTTGAGGCAGATGTGATTGACCTGCTGATCTGCACACACGGCAAACGTGATGTCTGCTGTGGTCAGGCGGGCATGGCTCTGTATTCCACAATCTCCTCCCAGCTTGACGATGCGCTGGGAAAGGTCAGAGTGTGGCGGGCCTCGCATACCGGAGGACACCGCTTTGCACCCACAGCGCTGACCTTTCCAGACGGATACGCGTGGGCCTATTTGGAGGACAGCACCACTGCGCAGATCTTGAACCGCTCCGCTCGGACATCCCCAGGTTCACCACAAGATCTGACCACCGTGGGCGAGCACTGCCGCGGTGTGGCATCACTCTCTGCTGGCCCAGCACAGGTTGCTGATCGCGCTGCGCTCGTGCATGCCGGTTGGGCTTGGGCCGAAACATCTCGAACAGTAGAAGTGGTTGCGTTTGATCGTCACTCTCTGGCAACAACCTTGGTCATCACGGGAACTCCGGCGGATGGCCCGGCGCTGTCATTGCAGGTAGAGGTACAAGTGGAGCGGCATATTCCGCAGATCACCTGTGGGGTCATTGACAGCTGCGAATACGAAGTCGAAGCAGTTTGGAAGGTGGCCTCGGTTAGGCAGGTCTAGTTCGCGTGTTCAGTAACCGAACTTCTCGCCGCGATCCTCTGCGTCTGCAGCCTTAACCCCGTATCCGAACACAATCGCTGGTAGCAAAGTGACTGATCCCAGAACCATTGCGGCGATAATGACCGTCACGATCCACGATGGGAAGTCGGCAATAAAGGCGACAACAAAGAGCAGCATCGCGGCACCAAAACACGAGTACCCGACCTTGGATCCGAGCTCGCAGAGCTTACGAATGCGGTCGCGTCGAGCGAGTACCGGGTCGCTCATGGAAGCCAACCTGCACCATCGAGGAGTTGATGGAGCGAATTGCGCATTCTCCCCAGGGAGAAGTTTTCGCTAGCAACACGCTCGTTATTGTCGAGCAGTGCAGTAACGCTAGGTGCGTCAGGTTCTGCGAGCGCTGCTGCGATGCCGTGGCTGTCAGTGGGGTCGAACCAATCAAAACCAAAGGCTCGAAGTTCCTTGCCGACGGGGTAGTCACCCACGCTCACTGTTTTCCGGTAGAGCGCGGCCTCGATAGGTGGATTTCCAAACCCTTCCCAAGTAGACGGAAAGGCAATGTGGTCGGCTGCGGCGTAGATACCTTCAACGTCAGTCCATTCGTGATGAACCACCTTGCAGGCTGCTTCGCTGAAGAGGCGTTGCAGTTCCTCGCCGTAGCCTTCTTCGGCTGGACCCAGCAGCCAATAGGTGGCTCCAACTGCTTCAGCTAGGCGGATCGCAGCAGGAATGTTTTTGCGCTGAATGGCCCGCACTGGATGAGCAACAACGAGTTCCTCTGATCCAATCCCGACTGACCTCCGCACATCGCGTCGCAATTGCTCGGTCTCCCTGCGACTCCGACGGACAGGTGTAGGAAACCCGTTATAGATAATTGCTGCTGCAATTCCGCGATCCGCAAGCTCGTCTCGCAGGATTCGATTGATTGCAACATGACGCCAAGAAGGGTCGGTTGCAGGCAATTCAGTGACGTGTGCAAATCGCTCGCGATGCCAAGGGGGGTCGTGGTGGTGCAGCAGTGCTGGTCTGCCGGCAAGGACTCTTGCAGCTGCGCGAGAGGCTGTCAGATTCATGGGAATCGTCAGCAGATTCTCGACTACCACAAGGTCAGCATCCGCAAGGGCGTCGGTCAGCATCTCGGTGAGCGCAGTCTCATCAACGCTGATAGGGGACTCGTCTGGAGCGGTCTCGGGAGCCTTCTCAGCTGCGTCCGAAAGTTCGAGTCCGGACACTGTTCTGTCCGCGTTGGCATCGCCCGCGACTGTAATGACCTCATAGCCAAACTCCTCGAATGCCTCCATCCAAGTGCGCGCAACTACCGAGACTCCGTCGGTCAGGCCGAATCGAAACGACAGGAATGCTGCACGTTTTGCCATGAGCGCAACAGGTTAGGGTCACAGAGATGCAGTTAGGGATTCGCGGATGATTTCGGAACAGGCATACGAGGTGCTCGCCGCTCAGTGGCGCGAGCCCGGCTTTACCTGCCCGAACAGCAAGACCTATCCGTGGCTCTGGCTTTGGGACTCGAGTTTCCATGCCATTGTTTGGGCTCACCTTGGTGACGCAGAGCGCGCAGTCATGGAACTCACCACAGCGCTATCCGCTCAGGACGCGGACGGGTTCGTTCCACACGTTCTGTACCTAGATGGTTCGCAAGATCATGAAGCGTTCTGGGGTCGCCCGGGCACATCATCGATTACACAACCGCCCATCTATGGCCTAGCCATTGCCGAACTCGTTCGCCTTGGGATTTCTCTACCCTCTGATCTTGTCGATCGAGCCACGGCCGGGCTCAACTTTTTATTCGAATCGCGCCGCAGAAGTCCTGCTGGTCTGATCGAAATTGTTCACCCTTGGGAATCAGGATGTGATCACAGCCCTCGGTGGGATGACCTGGTTCTGGGCCAGAGGGGATTTGATGAGGAAATCTGGTTTCGCCGAAAAGGGGAGTTGTTGCAGGGGATTGAGCGCAAGGTTGGGGGAGCGCCAATTTGGAACGATCAGTTTGCTGTGGGGTCTGTCGCGTTCAGTGCGATGACCGCGTTTTGCGCACATGAGCTTGCAGGTGTGACTGGGGACCAATCGCTCCTCGACCACGCCGCAGATGTATCGGATGCGTTGGCGATGCGTTGGGACCCAGGCCTTCGCACCTGGGTTGATGACGGACCAACGGCGAATGGTTCTGGTCGTGTGCGCACAGTCGAAGCACTGCTACCGCTGCTAACCCTGCCGATCCAAACGGGCAACTCTGCTGGAGTGGCTGATGTGGCTGCTCGAGAACTTATGGATGCACAGGCCTTCGCTGGGCCATATGGTGCCCGGCAGGTTCACATTGATGAACCGACCTACCTACCCACCACCTATTGGCGTGGGCCCAGTTGGCCACAGTTGAACTACTTGTTGTGGCTGGGTTTGCAGCGTGTGGGGAAGTTCGCCGAGGCAGCGCTGCTAGCAGAGTGCAGTCGAACTGGTGCCCTGCTATCCGGGTGGGCTGAATATTGGGACGCCGATACTGGTACTGCTGGCGGCGCGGTACCTCAGTCCTGGACCACTTTGGCAGCGTGCATGGACGTTCCGCAGGGGTAGGCAGTTGTTGTAGCTGTTTGGAGTTTCGGTCTGGCCCAAGTTCGGAGTTCATGAAGTATCTAAAAAGTAATGAGATGTACTGAAAGTATCTATACTGCTCGGCATGACAAGACAGTCCCGTAAGCAGTCAGCCCAAAACTCTGCAGCCCAGAACCCAGCAGCCCAGAACCCAGCAGCCCAGAACCCAGCAGCCCCATACGCTGCAGGCAAGTTGTATCTAGAGTTTTGTGGGGAGGACCACACACTGAGTCCCGGCGAGTCGCTCAGTTTTGGTCGAGCGGCAGACCTTGTCATTGACGAGAACCCCTACATGCACCGAGTCGTTGGTCGATTTGTGCAGCGCGGCAATCACTGGTGTATCGAGAATCACAGCCGCGGTATCACCTTTACCATCAGGGAGTTGGCTGGCCTGAGTTCGGCGCTCGTTGGCCCTCAGTCAACTGCGGCACTTCTGACAGGTGAGTTCACCTGCGGGTTCGTATCAGGCCCAACCCGCTATGAACTCTCTGGGGCACTTGAGGGGTTCGAGTGGGATACCGACCTGCTCGGCCAGGCTGGGGCCCTTGGTACACAGACAATGGATTGGGGTCGCGTTGACTTGAACGAGGACCAGCGCTTGTTATTGCTCGCCATGTGCGAACAGCGCTTGCTGAATCCTCAAACGGAGCAAACTCAGCCTCCATCAAACCGTCAGGGTGCTGCGCGACTTGGCTGGTCACTCACCAAATTCAATCGAAAACTCGATCACCTCTGCGAGAAATTACATCGGGCAGGCATACCCAACGTGCATGGCGGACTCGGTGCCAACGCGATGGACCGGCGTGTGCACCTGATGGACCACGCTCTTCAGGTTGAACTCGTCAGCGTGAACGACTTGCACTTAATCGATCGGCAGCACCCTGCTGCCTAGCTTACGGGTGGGCAATCTGAACTGCTGTGGCTGCAGCTGGCGAGACCAGCCATCCTCGACCAGTGCAGGGCAGGAGTTCCGATCGAACTTCTAGAGAGCAATGCAGCAGCGCCCCGTGATGATCTGGATCGACTCCCAACAAAATGCCGGTCCTTGAGGAGCGAAGCTGAGCGATGAGATCGCTGTAGGACCGCAACAAGCTATCGACATCTCCACTGAGCACCAGCCTGACCGGATGGGTTCGGCCCAG
>WLLG01000140.1 GCA_009700815.1 Actinomycetota bacterium | reverse complement strand
CCAGGTTGCTGACGGTTCAGTTGCCCTCGTAGTCACCTCGCCGCCGTACTTTGCCGGCAAGGCCTATGAGACCGAACTGCAAGCTGACCATGTTCCCGCGACCTATCTGGAGTATCTGCAGATGCTCCGGGAAGTCTTTGCTGAATGTGTTCGCACGCTCGAACCGGGTGGGCGCATAGCTGTCAATGTGGCCAATCTGGGCAGGCGGCCCTACCGGTCTTTGTCCGGTGATATCACCGCTATTTTGCAAGACGACTTGCGACTCCTTCTTCGTGGTGAGGTCGTTTGGGTGAAGCAGCGTGGTGCTTCCGGTTCGTGTGCTTGGGGCAGCTTTCAGCGAGCAACGAATCCGGTCCTTCGAGATCTAACGGAGCGAGTGATCATTGCCTCGAAAGGCCGCTTTGATCGTCCGCTGTCGGCCGAGATACGCAAGGGTCGAGGATTGCCGTATGAATCCACGATGTATCGAGATGAGTTCATGGATGCCACCTTGGACATGTGGGAGATCCCACCCGAGTCAGCTAAGCGCGTGGGCCATCCGGCACCGTTCCCTGTTGCGCTACCGGAGCGTCTCATCAATTTGTATTCCTATAAGGGCGATCTGATCCTCGACCCCTTTATGGGTTCTGGGACGACTGCTATTGCGGCACTGCAAACACAGCGCCACTACGTCGGATACGACACCGATTCGGGGTATGTCCGCCAAGCTCGAGAGCGAATTTCCACAGCCCAGATTGTCGAGACGCTCCAAGAGAGTGGCCCGCAGATCCCATCATCAGCGGATACTCAGCACGATGGGTTTGAGCAGGCCCGTCGCCAAGGTCTAGCGGCAAAAGAAGTAGCAAGACGCATGTTGGTTCAGGCCGGGTTCGAACAGTTCGGTCCCATCCTCGAAGGGATCAAGGTGGCAGGAGCCGAGTTCAGTTACTCGGTGATGGATGCCGCTGGGAACCGCCTCCTAGTTGATTTTTCTGGTGCCTTTAGCGCCGCTCGTCCAGGATTGAAGCGCGGCGAGACACTCTTTCGGGCGTTGGGTAAAGCTTCCGCCGTGTCGTTACTGCTTGCCGATCAGGTCGGGGATGAACCGCTCACGCAGGTAGTCCTGATGAGCACCGATGCTCCCGGCAGGAAGTCAGCGCTCGGGCGGGCGATTACTGCTGCAGCAGACCCAATCCACGGAACCATTACCGAGGTTGCTCTGCTTGATGAGCCCGGCCTGCAGACCCTGTGTCAGCTAGCTCGTGGGTTGCGCCCCGGATCTGCCGGCTGGGGTGGAAGCGAATGGACGGTTTCGTATGGATGACGACATCCTCGCTGACCGCAGCGTTGGAGGAGTGTCTGGTGCGAAACGTCTTGCCCAGAGCTACCGGCAGCTACCGGCCGTACCCGATCTGATGCTGGTGCATCGCTCGACTCAGCTGCGGGGCAGACTGCTCAAGTTCACGGACCAACTCGTGGTGATTCAAGACCGCTCGGGTGGACGGCACACCTTTGAGAATCACCCAGGATCCTTCGCCCATAACGGAGAGACCGTCACGCTCGTGCGGCCCGGGCGCGGCCCTGCAGAGTCAGAGCCTGCCACGCGGCGCTCCGCCGCTGGGGGAGTGGTTGCTGCTGAGCAGGTGGCGCGAGTTGCTCAGGCTTCTCGGCTCTGGGTAGAAGGAGATCACGATGCGCGTTTTCTTGAACGTGTCTGGGGTGACGAACTGCGAGAACTTGGCATTGTGGTTGAACCTATGCGCGGAATCGACGATCTCGTCGCAGCAGTGGCAGCGTTTGCGCCCCGGGCAGATGCCCGGCTGGCAATTCTTGTTGATCACCTAGTGCCGGGCTCGAAAGAGACCCGTATTACTCAACAGATTCGTGACCCCAACGTGTTGATTTTGGGTCACCCCTATGTGGACATCTGGCAATGTGTGCGCCCTCGCTCCCTAGGAATCGACTCTTGGCCAGAGGTCCCAAAGGGAGAAGAGTTCAAAGCGGGGATCTGCAAGCGATTGGGTTGGGGGTCAACGACTGAGGGGTGGAAGCGGGTGCTGTCGGCAGTGAACACATTTGCCGACTTGGAACCCGAGTTGGTAGGCGCAGTAGAACAGGCGCTCGATATGCTCGCACCCCCACTAGAGGACTCCCCATGACACGCACAATCGCCGATGCCCTTGAAGAACGCCTCCGGTCGTTGGGTGTGCAACGTGTCTATGGTCAGCCGCTAGCTAACCTTCAGCAGGTACCGGTAAGTAATCCGGACTTGGCAGTGTTGTTGGCCGATGCTGACGGTCGGCTCGGCCATCACGACGGCAGCGGCCGCCTAGGTGCAGCGCTACTGGATGGGCCGATCCTTCATCTCTCTTCAAGTCCCGGAGGCCTAGCCCCGCTTCAGCGAGTCAGCAGCGCAGTTGAGTTACTCGATGCGCTAGTTGACCCTCCTGGAATGCTTCTACCCGGGACACTGGCATTGCATCTTGATCTAGATCTGAACGAAGTAATTCCAGAAGGCCTTGCGCCAACCAGGCAGGTTGAGCGAGTGCCTGTGCTGACGCTCGACCCGTCTTTGGCAGCTCTCAACATGTTGGTCTTGGTTGGACCCGGAGTAATCCGTGCCAATGCACTTGATGGGGTCCGAGACTTTGCGAGGAGCGCTGGCTGCGGCATCGTGACGAGTTGGGGAGCAAAGGGGGTAGAGCGGTGGGATAGTCCCTTCCACTTTGGAACCTTTGGTTTGCAGCAACGCGATGCCGAGTGCACGGGTATCGATCAGGCAGAGATCCTCATATTGAGTGGCATCGACCCAGCGGAGACTCCGCCGCATCTGCTCGATGGTTTTGTTACCCAAGAGGTCCCACCTGGCCAACTTCATGCTCTGACAACGGCCTGGCCACCAAGCAGATCACTACCGCAACGCCCCGGCGCCTATGAACAACTTCGATCCGTGATTACTCCGCTCTATGAGTCGGAGGTAGTTCCGCTCACGCCTCCGCGTGCCGCACTACATATGGCCGGCTTGTTACCGGAGGGTGGCACAGTTGTTGCAGACCCCGGTGCGGCCGGGTTCTGGCTGGCCCGGAGCTTTCCTACCTCGTTTCCCGGAAACATCTGTATTCCGGCCAGTTTCACCCCGGGGTTTGCCGCCGCAGCTGCATTGGTCTGCAGCCTTGAGGCTCGCCCCTACTTTGCTGTGAGCGATCAGATCGGCGGAATAGACGGACTCGATGATGTCACCGCAGAGTTGCTCGAATTAGCCGAAATACTCAACCAGCCAGTTTCCCTGCAACTGTGGGGCCCAGAGGGAACCCTGTCGAACTCCGCTGCGCACATTGAGGTTCTTCAGGGCCAACTCGCCTCGGAACATGTGCGAATCGATGAGGTGCCCGTGAACCTCGACGCCATCGAAGACATCGAGCGCGTAGCCGGTGAGTTGATTGCTTGGCCGATTGAGAGCCTGTCGTGAACTGCTTCTCGTATGATCGTTGCCGAACCGCAATGGGGTGGGGGAACAGGTGTCAACAGACGCAACAAGTTTGACGCAGTCGCAGAATGCCCGGCTGACGCGCATGCTCGAAGTCACAGCACAGTTAGCCCTCGAAGGTGGGTGGGATGCCGTGCAGATGCGAGAGGTAGCGCAGCGAGCAGAGGTGGCCTTGGGAACCTTGTACCGCTACTTTCCCTCAAAGGAGTATCTGCTCGTCTCGGTGATGATCGCCGATATTGAGGGCCTTGCTGATCGCTTAGCAGTACGTCCGGCAGAGGGAACAGATCCGGTTCAGCGGGTTATTGATGTGCTTCGTCGATCGAATCGAGCACTCCAACGCCAACCGCAAATCACCATCGCAATGATTCGTGCGTTGGTATCCGGCAATCAAGAGATTGCCCCGGCAGTTGCCGAGACTCGGGTACTCATGCGCCGAATTATTAGTGATGCTCTGGGCCCAGACGGAATGGCAAACGGTGAGGACCCGGAGCGGGAACTCATGAGGATCGACCTGCTGAGCGATGTGTGGCTCGCTGCCCTCGTCAGCTGGATTTCAGGGGTAGAGCCCGACACTTCGGTGATGCCAAAGCTAGAGCGGGCCAGTCAGTTGCTCCTGACCTAGTGCTCTTAGTTCACTAATTTGAGCTGTTGAAAGCCGCCATCTGCAGAGACTCCAAGGCCGATGCCTGCTCCAACGCTTGCCCCAAAAATGCCGGTATGTTCGCTCACTGCAAACTCCGCTGATCGGCCCAACGATTCGCCAACCGGAGCATCAAGCTCAGACAGTGTGCTCATAGCTGCGTCAACGTCAAGGTCCCGAAGGTGATTGAGTGCAGTTCGTACCTGCTCGACACAACGAATGGTGCCAGGTTCTGACAAGTCCAGGTTGCTCACGCTGCGTAGCTCCCGATGCCCGTCGGTGCTCGTGGTGCTCACAATGACATCAGCACTATGAAGGGCCTGGTCAGGAATCTCGATTCGCAGGCGAGACAACCGAATTTCGGTGCCACCGTCGCCGACGGAAGCTAAGCGAAACCGTTGGAGTAACTGGGCCGATAGGAGCGAGGCCGTCGTGCCTTCGAGCTCAAGAACCTGTGAGTGCTCGCTGCGGCCGAACCTAAAACTTCCGCCGCCCCGAACTGCTCCCTGTGCCCCCAGAGAGGCCGCTAGGGAGGCTGTTCCCTGCGCAGTCAGGCTGAGTTCAGTGAGTTCCTCTGTCCGTGCGGGCAGACCTAGGCCGGGAAGCCTGATGTTTGCGGCGACTGTGCGTCGAATCGCTGCTTGGGCTTCGATCAGAGCCAACGTGGGAAGGAGGTCTTTTTCCGTTGTGGAGAATTCGCGGCGAGTGACCTGAGCTACTGCAACCTGAGCGCGCAGGTTTGCCCCGACTGCAGCACCTGAGGATCCAATCGAGACAGAGCTACCCGAGGTTGCTGCGAGGCCTGCCTGGTTACGCTCAGTACTCGTAACAGTTACGCCCTCATGCTCAAAGTGTTGAATAGACAGATTGTGCGTAATGCCAACTACGAGTACTCCGGCTGTGATTTGGGTGCCGGAGAGCACCCGTAGTTCAGATGTTGGAAACGGTGCAGGCCGGCGCAAATCCGAGGTCTGTGCAACCTTGCCTGCCTGTGATGAGGCAACTTCTTGCTGTTCGGCCTGCTGCTTCAGGTGAGTGGAGTACAGAGAACAGGCCTTGGCAATTGCTCGAAGGTGGGGCTGGTGTCGCCGCTGCCAGTCGCGAACAAATTCATTTGCATCCCTGCCGCGCCAACTGCTCTGGCGTACCCGGCGATCAAGCGAGGTGGCGCTGAGTTCAGCCTGGTCGGCAAGGCGTGTCATGGTGACGCCAAGGTGCCGCAGTGCAACAGGGTCAGCGCCAATTCGTGACATAGCACCGCAGGCTAGAAGGCCGGATCGGTGGCGTCACCGGGGATATCAGCCCCAATAATTATCTATCGCACTGCTGCGGAGGGACTGATCACGCCCCACCCAAAGCTTGAATCCCAGCCAGCGCTACCCGAATCTGTGGCTGTGTTCTCGATTCGAGAACGGATCTGAGTAGCTGACTCTGAGGGATGCGCTGCGCGAGCAAGTGCGGCTAGGGCAGCGACATGCGGAGCAGCCATCGATGTGCCGGACATGTATCCATATCGGTTGGAAGTGAGGGTGGAAAGGATTGAACTTCCCGGAGCTGCAATGTCGATGTAGCTAGCTTGAGTCGAGAAGGGCGACAGGGCGCCGGTGTCAGTAATCGAGGCTGTAGCAATAGGCCACTCATAGGACGCTGGCCAACTGCTCGAGTTGCCCTTGAGTCCTTCGTTGCCACCAGATGCAATAAAGACGACGTCATGAGCTTGTGCGTAGTTGATGGCCTGCAACAGTGCCGAAGAACCTGAGTTGCCGCCGATTGAGGCGTTGATGACCCTCGCCCCGTTATCCACCGCCCAGACAATTGCCTGAGCAACTCCACTAGTCGTTCCTTCTCCGAGTGCAGCCGAAAGAGCCTTGGCGTTCAGCAGGGTGACTCCCGGTGCCGCCCCGACTATTCCCTGGGAGTTATTCGGCTTGGCTGCGATGATTCCCGCCACATGTGTGGCGTGGTTCCCATATGAACTGACGCCCTCGCCAGTCCAGTCGGCCGAAGCTGCCACCTTGCCGGATAGGTCAGGATGATCGAGCGCAATACCGCTGTCCACCACGCCAACGCAGACTCCGGTGCCGTTGCCGGTAGACCAAGTGCTTTCAAAATCGAGTTGCGTGAGAGACCACTGCGAGGCTCGATAGGGATCATT
>WLLG01000014.1 GCA_009700815.1 Actinomycetota bacterium | reverse complement strand
TGACGGCAGCGGCGAAATGCCCGAATGGGCCACCGCCTATGAGTCGGTGGTGACAGTGCCGACCGAGCGCGTGGTGCCGGCCTGGGGTAGATCTGGCGATGACATCTTGATGATCTACACGGGGGGCACGACTGGCATGCCGAAGGGTGTGATGTGGAGACAAGACGACCTCATTCGAGCCGTCATCTCGGTCAGCAACCCGCTGTTCAACGAGGACCCCGAAACAATCGGTTTTACTGCAGCGATTGACTCCCTAGAGGCTCCCGGCATGCCCGGCATGCCCGCATGCCCACTGATGCACGGCACTGGTTGGTTCACTGCCAACTTGTACCTCACCGCCGGCGGATCTCTCGTGCTCCTTGAGGACCGCCACCTAGACATCGAAGAACTCCTCGACACCATTCAGCGTGAGAAGGTTGGGGCCCTGACCATCGTCGGAGATGCATTCGCCAAACCGATTCTGCGGGTGCTGGATGCTCAGCCCGATCGCTGGGATCTCTCGAGCCTGTTCCTGATCACCTCTTCTGGCGTGATGTGGTCCGAGGGTTCCAAGCAGGGCCTCCTCAAGCACAATCCCAACATGTTCCTGATTGATTCGTTTTCAAGCTCCGAGGCAATCGGCCTAGGGCAGTCCGTGTCATCTTCCGGTGCGGAAGAAAAGACTGCTCACTTTTCTCTCGGAAATGGAGCGCAGGTCATCAGTGATGACGGTCATGCCGTTCAGGCGGGTTCCGGGGAACGCGGTCGTGTTGCAGTGCCGGGCAATCAGCCATTGGGTTATTACAAAGACCCCGAAAAATCGGCCGCGACCTTCATCGAGTTCGAGGGCGTTCGCTATTCCATGCCCGGTGACTACGCAACGATCGAGGCTGACGGCACCATCACGCTGCTGGGCCGAGGGTCTGTCTGCATCAACACAGGAGGAGAGAAAGTCTTTCCGGAAGAAGTGGAGGAGGCACTCAAGACTCAGGCTCAGGTGCACGATGCAGTCGTAGTGGGAGTTCCCGATGAGAAGTTCGGCGAGGCCATCACTGCGGTTGTAGAGATCGCACCAGGCGCCAGTGTTGAGTCCGCTGAACTGATTGAGCACGTCAAGGCGGTTCTCGCCGCATACAAGGCTCCAAAGACTGTTCTATTCGTAGACAGCATTGGCCGCGCACCAAACGGCAAGGTGGACTACAAGCGCCACAAGCAATACGCACTTGACCAACTCGGGATTGTCTCCGAATAGGGCAGGAGTTCCGCTCCCGACTAGCAGTGCTGCGGATTCCTTCGGAAATGCCGAGCCATAGGTTGCTTTCGATTTCTCCAGCGGCAGTGCTGTCGGTACCGTATGGAGATTCTTTGGAGCACAGCCGTGCCCGATGCAGCAGCAGTGCCTCTACGAGCACTCACGACGAAGACTGAATGAAGGCAACAGATGACTGATCTCGGATTTGACGGACAAGTAGCAATCATCACCGGAGCAGGTGGCGGACTTGGAAAATCACATGCTCTGGAATTGGCCCGACGCGGCGCACGCATCGTGGTGAACGACCTTGGCGGTTCGGTCAATGGGGTTGGCGACAACGCTTCTGCTGCACAACTAGTAGTAGATGAAATCATTGCTGCCGGTGGCGAGGCAGTTGCCAATCATGACTCCGTAGCAACCCCAGAGGGTGGTCAGGCCATCGTGCAGACAGCCGTGGATGCGTTCGGAACCGTTGACATCGTGATCAACAATGCCGGCATCCTCAAGGACAAGACCTTTCACAATCTCACCCCTGATTTGCTTGAGCCTGTGATCGCAGTGCATCTTCTCGGCGCGTTTTACGTCACGCAGCCTGCTTGGCTCATCATGCGTGAAAAAGGTTATGGCCGCGTGGTCAACACCAGTTCTAACTCTGGACTGCTCGGCAACTTTGGCCAGTCCAACTATGGCGCCGCAAAGCTCGGCATCGTCGGATTCACTCGCGTGCTCGCTAATGAGGGCAAGTCCAAGGGCATCAAAGTGAACGCTATTGCTCCGGTTGCAAAGACCCGCATGACCGAAGACTTGCTCGGCCCGCTCGGAGACAAGCTCGAGCCTGCCGAAGTGACACCCACCGTGGTCTACTTGGCACATGAGGAATGCCCCGTGTCTGGCGAGGTCTACTCCGTGGCCGGCGGCGTTGTCGCTCGCTACTTCATCGGTCTGACCCCAGGTTGGTACGGCGAAGGCCACAGTGTCGAGGACGTTCGCGATCACTTTGACGAGATCCGCGATGAGACCGGCTACATCGTGCCCGAGGATCCCTCCGGCGAACTCCAGAAGCTACTCAAGACACTCAGCAGCTGATCGCTCTCTGTTAGTACTACCGAGGGCGGCTCGGGTGGGACAGGACAGCTACGAAGGCTGCGGGGAGCTAGGTGGAACCTCGCCTGTTTCCTCTGCGGCAAGAGTCCTGTCTGGCGACTTGATCTGGTCAACCTGGCCGGCCATGTTGACCTGGACCATCTTGCCGGTGCGTAGATCGAGGACTTCCTTTTCAGATGAGTACTTGAGCTTCATTCGAAGGACCCGTAACTCGACGAGGTAGTACACCGGCAACGAGACTGCGAATGCCGCTGCTATCAAGATGGGCGTGCGGATCAATTGCACCTTGAGTGATGCATCAGCGCCACCCATCAACGCAAAGATGAAGATGTAGGGCAGCGCATGCCAGATGTAGAGCGTGTAGCTCAGCCTGCCGAGCCAACGAAATTGCGGCAGTGACCAAAATCGGCTGAGCCACCAGTCACTCAACCTGACGAGGCAGATCAAAATCAGAGCGAAAGACAATGCCCCAAGCGTGTGACCAAAGCGGAACCAATACATGGTCTCGAGCATTTGCGGCCGGGTGAACTCCTCGGGCCCTGCAGGCAGATAATCAACATACGGGCCGCCTAGTTTGCGCACCAGTCCGCTCGAGAGATTGAGCATCACGAACCACACGACCAGGCCAACGGTTCCGGCAAACAGAAATACCTTTCGCCAGCGCAACAAGCGCTCCTCAGTGAGATAGGCGTTGAAGGTAGCCATACCAACGCCCAACATGAGTGCATCGGGCCGCTGCAGCAGAGCCATCCGCACGCCCGAGATCATGGTCACATCGTCTTGATAGAACCCCGTATACGCATACCAACGGGCAATTCCGATACCAACAAAGAACACACCCATCAGCACGCCGAGTTGCTTGATCCAATGCTTCTTCACGCAGATCAGAACCGTGCCCGCAATGACGGCATAGAACCACTCTTCGACTGACAAGGTCCAGAGATGCCACATCACTCGATTGCCCTGAATGTCTGGACGGATCACGGCCAGGCCGTTGGGGAAGAACAGGTGATACACGTACAGCAGTGCCGCTGCAGCGTCTTGGCCCACGTAGCGCAGACTGAGCGGTTTGAACCCGATGAGCGTGCAGATTGTCGAAATGACCAGCCACACGCCAACGAACAGCCACAGTGAAGGCAGCAATCGAATGCCACGGCGCGAGTAGAACTTCTTCAGGCTGATTGTTCCTGTTGTGCGCGTCTCTTGAAGCAACAGCGTGGTGATCAGAAAACCACTCAGCACGAAGAAGGTGTCGACGATTGTCACCCAGGACTCCACGTACTCAAAGAGCGCATGCCCGATGAGCACCATGCAGATGCCAATTCCGCGTATACCGTCGAACCCGCCCACGAGGCCCAGCTTGGGTGCCTTGGTTACAAATGCCGCTGGCTTGGTTGTGCTGTCGAGCTGCGCGCTACTCACCTCTGGGCTGCCCGTCTGAGTCAGGGCTGTTTTCCCCCGGACCGTATTCATCGGGGCCCTCAACTGCTTCTGCGCTGAAGGTTCCCTTGCCCAGTGAGCGTGCGGCCTCTACCGACATCATCTTGCCGGTGTTGAGGTCGAGCACTTCCTTTTCGGTAGCAAAGCGCAATTTAACGCGCAACATCCGCTGTTCAACTCCGTAGTAGATCGGCAGAGACGCCACAATCGCAATCACAGCAAGAACGGGGGCACGCCATTTCTGACCCAAAAATGCGTCTGCGCCAAGGGCCTCAAGGATGACAAAGTAAAAGAACGTGTGCCAGACGTAGACGGTGTACGACATCCGCCCTAAGAACCTCAGCGGCTTCCATGAGAGTGCACGGTTTGCCCACCACTCGCCACAGCGAGCCATGGCCAACAGCGCCGGCATGAACGCAACTGCTGTCAGGGTGTGGCCGTACTGAACCCAGACATGGCCGTTGTAGAGCACCCCTTTGGGAACCGCCATCGGCACATACGGGTACGGCACGCCGAACTTGCCGGTGAGGTCAAAGAGGAACTTGGAGGACATCAGCATGCTCACCGAGCCAAATATCAGCCCAACAAGCCCGACCCTTGGTAGCCACTTATGCCAAGCAGCGGGCAGCGGGTTCGGGAGCTTGGCATTAAACACGGCCAAGCCCACACCCCACATCAACGAGTCATAGCGAGACAACCACAACAAGCTCAGTCCACGAGCAGGAATACTTGAGTTGGTGGGTACTCCCCCATTCCAAGGTCCAGTGTGACCAGTCCAGCGCTGCCAGCCAATCCACGCCGCAAGAATGCACAGTCCCACCGCAAGTTGCGTCATCCAGCGGCGCTTCAAACACACCAGCACCGTGATGGCAATCACCAAATAGAACTGCTCCTCAACTGCGAGCGACCAGAACTGATCAATCGAGCGATGAGAAGCAGCAACGGGGTCGACGTAGGCGAGACCTACCGGAAACACCAGGTTGTAGACGTACGTCACCGCTGCGGCAGCATCTTGAAGAACAAAGATCAGGCGCTCGCGATCGAACAGCAAACAAAAAAGAATCCACGCCAAGATGCAGAGATAGGCCGATGGCAAGAGGCGCACCACGCGCCGCGCATAGAACTTGCGCATGTTGATGCCCTCCTGATCGCGGAACTCCTGCATCAGCAGGGTCACAATCAAGAAGGCGCTCATCACGAAGAACACATCGATGATTCCTGCAAAGGAAGGCGACAGGTCTGAGTAGGCATGGTTGAGCAGAACCATCAGAATTCCGATGCCCCTCACCCCATCAAATCCGCCGACGAAGCCCAGTCTCGGTGCCCGAGATACAAACCCCGATGGCGGTGCCCCTTGCATCGTCATCGGTTGAGATTACCTGAGTATTTTGATTTCCGATGACTGCCTGCAGAGGTATTTCGCCACGGCGTGTGCCCATCACGCTTACACAATCTGCACAAGGCGGCCTAGCATTTACATCATGAGTAGTCATGCTTCGATTCCACAGACCGTTGATCCGCTGGATTTCTTAGCAACGGACTCCCTCTTGTCTGATACAGAGGTCATGCTTCGAGACACGGTCAGGCAGTTTGTGCGCAACCGGGTCCTGCCAGAGGTGGGAGGCTGGTTTGATCAGGGAATCTTCCCCAAGGAGATGGCCAAAGAGTTCGGCTCACTCGGACTGCTCGGAATGCACCTAGATGGGTACGGCTGCGCCGGTACCTCGGCTACTGCCTATGGCCTAGCTTGCACCGAGTTAGAAGCTGGAGACTCTGGCGCTCGAAGCTTTGTCTCTGTTCAAGGCTCACTTGCCATGTTTCCCATTCATGCGTTTGGCTCCGAGGAGCAAAAGCAGCAGTGGCTGCCTGGGATGGCCGCCGGCGACTTGATCGGGTGTTTCGGCCTGACCGAACCAGACTCCGGGTCTGACCCCTCCTCGATGCGCACCCATGCACGCAAAGACGCCTCGGGGGATTGGATTCTCAATGGGGCAAAGATGTGGATTACGAACGGTTCGATTGCCGACGTAGCCGTGATCTGGGCAACCACCGACCCCGAAGGCCCAGACAAGGGCGCTGTTCGCGGCTTTCTGGTACCCACCGACACACCCGGGTTTTCTGCCCCCGAGATTCACCGCAAAGTTTCGCTGCGCGCCTCGGTCACATCTGAACTGATACTCCAAGATGTGCGGTTACCTGCAGACGCAGTACTGCCAGAGGTGTCTGGCATGCGCGGCCCATTCTCCTGTCTCAACGAGGCGCGTTTTGGAATCTCCTTTGGAGCCGTCGGCGCTGCTCGGGCCTGTTACGAGGCCGCCTTGGAGTACTCGCTCAACCGAGTTCAGTTCAATCAGCCAATTGCTGGGTTCCAGCTGACGCAGAAAAAACTGGTGGACATGATGGTCAAGGTGCAACACGCCATGTTGCTCGCCATTCACCTGGGGCGCATGAAAGATGCAGGAACACTCGCTACACCACAGATCAGCTTTGGCAAGATGGACAATGTGCGAACGGCGTTAGAGGTTGCTCGAGAGGCACGAAGCATTCTCGGTGCCAACGGCATCACAACCGAGTACCCCGTGATTCGTCATATGAACAATCTGGAATCGGTGTACACCTATGAAGGTACGAACGAGATCCACACGCTGATTTTAGGAAATGCTATTACTGGGATCGCAGCCTTCAGCTAAAACCCAACCGAGGCCGATACCACTGATGGCACCACCCAAGAGGCAGTCTCTCCAAGCATCCTGCTCACTCTCCTGCCCATTCCGCCGTTGTCGTATCGGCAGCATCGGCCGCGGCCTCGACGGCTGCGCCCCTGCGCAAGACAGTTGCACCAAACAGTGCGGCAAGCAGGGCGAGCAGCCCCACAGCCACCATCGTGGCCTTGAATGAATTCAGATATGACGCCTTGGCTACCGAAAGCGTTTGCTCCGCGAGCCGGCTCGCGGGGTCTTTGCCAGTTCGGACATAGATTCCAAGCGAGTCCAACGCAGTGCCTGTTCGAGTCGGAGGGACTCCTGACTCGCGAAGACGAGTCACAACACCGCCGGTTGTTAGCTTGTCCACCATAACCGTGGACAATGCCAAGCCCATTGCGTAGGCAATTTGGCCAATCGTCGTGCGTGATGAGGTCACTGGACCGTAGAAGGAAGAAAACTTCCCGGAGGCAGCCTTGACGATGAGGCCGCCGTAAGGGATCGAGGCCATGGTGGCGCCAAATCCAAGTAGCAGTAGCGCTGGCAGAAGGGTGAGGTAGCCAGACCCTGGACGGTGGAGCAGGGTTGCGAAGCCGCCGAGGGCGCATAGGAGCCCACCGACAAAAATCACGGTGCTGTTTCGCAGCCCGTTGGTGATGAGTTGTCCAGTCAGGAGTGCTGCGATGATTCCGACCAGCAAAAACGGAAGGGTGCCTGCGGAGACCTTCATTGGAGACAACCCGCTCACGTATTGCCACAAGTTCGAAAATTGCAGAACGGTTGAGCTCTGCGTGAAGTTGTAGACGAAACCAGCAGCCATGGCACCCAAGAACAGTGGGTTGCGTAGGACTGCAACTGGGAAGAATGGACTCTCCACTCGCTGCTCAGCGATCACAAAGCCTCCAAGCAGCGCAACTCCCGCCAAGGTAGGCAACCAAAACTGTGGGTCACTCACGCCCTGAGAGAGGTGACTAATGCCCACGAGTACGCCCACAATGCCGAGCGCCAACAGGACTTGGCCGAGCAGATCCGTCGGTCCACCCGTTAGTCGGGCAGTTGCTGGCAGCAGCACAGTGGCCAGCAGCATCGACAGAGCGCATGTAACCGGCACGATGAGAAACGCTGCGCGCCATTCGATTGATGCCAGCGCCCCGCCAAGCAGACTCAATGTGACGAGCACCACCGAGCCACTGGCCGAGTAGAGGCCCAGCGCTGCGGGCACTTTATTCTTCGGTGTAATGATCCGCACATAGGCGAACGATGCAGCGAATACGCCGCCCAGCCCAAGGCCTGCAAGAGCTCGACCCGCCAAGTACAGCTCCGCAACAGGTGCCGCTGCTGCGAGCAGGTCGCCGACCACCGAAACCATCAGCGAGGCAATCAAGAGCCGCCGCCAACCGATGCGGTCGCCAAGCAGGCCCATAGAAATGACAGTCGCTGCCAAGACGACCGTCGAGATGCTTGCCGCAAGGGCGATCATGCCGCCCTCCATAGCAAGGCCACGAGAAGCCTTCACAAGTGCTGTACTGGCGATGATCGGATCTACCGCCTGGGTACCCCCAAGTGCACCTAGGAAGAAGATCGCAGCTTTCGGAGCGACGAGGATCCCATCCTCACTCTCGGGCGGATCGGGCCTTCCAGCACCGGCTTCACTAGCCGTGGCAGTCACGTAGCGTGTAGCTGCAGCTCTGGGAATCCACCAGTTGGCGTCTCGATTTGGCTGGGTTCAGGGCCAGAGAAGTCCACCTTCGTCAGGTCGATGGCATGGGGGATTGGATTCTCATAGGTGCGCACTATGTAGCGGCGAGCTGTCAGGTTAGAGATCGTCGACCAAAGGGTGTGGTCGTCATTGAGTGGATCTGCATCTGAACGAATCATTCCCCAGGGGATATCGAAATTGTTGAGAACGTGCAGTGCAGATTTCTCGAGTTCCGCCCCAGTTGCGACTGGCCGGAGCGACGCGGTGTAGGCAGCGGCGCGTACGAACCGGGCTGGCGAACTGGAATCGCCTGGCAGGCCGAGCATGCCTGGGCCTTGCCCCATCAGTGTTAGCTCTACTCCCTCGATAGTGATTGGCGTCGGATTCTCGACCGAGAGGTTGATGTAGTTGCGCAGGTTCGTCAGGTGCCAGTCGAAGTACGGCCAGTTGCACGCCACCCCAATTGGGTTATCAAATACGACCATCTCGCCGCTGCGCCACTCAATAACAAGCGATGCTCCTGTTGGGTCGTGCACGATCACATGCGCTGGCGGGGCGAATCCGAAAGGCCCAAAAACATACGGCCAGACTGTGACGCCGCTCATGGCCTGCTTGACCTCATCGGTCGACACACAGGTGCCGAGCAGGTAGGCGAGCACTTCGACGATGGAAAGAAGCGAAGCAGGATCGGCACCTTCTGCCGGCGTGTACTCGCAGAATCCCGGCATGTACAGCAGCGCGGCGTACAACCCAGCATCGTTCATGCCATCTGTAAGCGCCCCGGGGGCACCAAAAGCATCCATCCCGACCACGCCCTGAGTGGCAGTCCATGTCTTGCCCGCTGCTGCGTTGACCCCCGTGCCAGTTCCCTTGTAGCCAACAGGAAGAACGGCGATCCGAGTACCCATATCGGTGGGAAACTCCATGGTACGACCAACGACGACGCTTCCATCCGTGGCCGAGATCCGGAAATTAGTGCACATCGATCTGTCCCTCTAGATGACGGGCGACGGCTCATCTGACGCCCTAGGGTGCTCACAATAGGGTGTGGCTGTCTTGCGCCCGAGGACCCTGAGAGGAGCTATGTAGTGACCGATCCTGACGGACGAGTTCGAGCGAAGGGCGCACCGATTAACCATCGTTCGATCCTGTGGGACACAGCATCTGACCCTCGCAGCTTGCTCACTGGAACGGCCGCAGGGATTATGCAGTTGATGCTGCCCGGACTTGGTGCTGGGGTAACTGATCACTCAAACTTTTTTGATGACCCCTTCGACCGAATCGATCGCTCCCTCCCCTATATCTGGGGCAGCATTTTTACTGAGGACGAAGTCGAGGGGTCTGAGCGCGGCAAGCAAATCCGCGACTTTCACCCAACGATCAAAGGCACTGATCACAACAATGACAGGTATCACGCGCTGGACCCAGAGGTGTTCTGGTGGGCACACGCCACGTTCACTTGGGAGTTCCTGCGAGCCCGAGAGATTTTCTTCGCTCGACCACTCAACCGGGCAGAACGTGAGCAGCTCTACGCAGAAAGCGTCACTTGGTATCGTCGCTATGGCCTAAGCGATCGTCCGGTCCCATTGACCTTGCGAGATTTTCGCATTCGTTTCGATCAGATCTGCCGCGAGGAACTTGAGCTCACCCCGGCGGCTCAGTGGGTCCTTGACCCACAATCCAAAGTTGGAGCAGGTGGAAACCTGCGACTCCCGGGGCCGCTGTCTGCACTCAACGGGGTCGCCAACCAACTTGGTGCTGACTTATTACGCATCGTGGTCTACGGGGTTATGCCAGATGTTCTGCGCAGGCGTTTCGGGTTTCGATGGTCAAACGCCGACCGAGCTGCTTTTGCAGGTGTGTGCACCACCCTGCGCAGCCTGGAACTAGCCATGCCCTATGGCGCCCTCGAGGGACTCTGGCCAGAGGGCACTCCGCACGCCCAACCCGGAGACCTGGAGCGAATCGTCATTGCCGGACCGAACTTTCGGCAGCGGCAGCTAGCTCTCCAAGGTGCTCACATAAACGAGGTTTCAGGAGAAAACGACTAACAGGAGTTGACCGGAGCAGGAGGGTCAGCAGCAAAGCGCTCCTGCACCCAAGTAAGTGCTTGTTGATATGCGGGAAGCGCTGCTGCGCCGTGGCCGCCCTCCGGGAGCACCCTTCGTTCGACCACTTGACCATTGGCACACATGCGACTCAGCAGACGTTCGCTAAAGAAGATCGGCACGGTCTCGTCCTTCTGACTATGAATAATCAGAGTCGGAGCGTCGTTGGTTTTTTCACTGCCTGCAATATTCTCCGCCGCCAAGGATTTCCAAGGTTCTGTTGCTGGACCTTCTGGGCGGACCAACTCGGCTGGGTTAGTACCCGAGAATCCCGCAATCAGTTCACCTGCGCAGCCAGTATCGACCTCATCAAGGCGAGATAACCCAAGCTCGGTCAGAAACAATGCAGGGTCAGCTTGTGGGTAAGCCGCTGCGTAGCCAGCAACCAGCATGTAGGCAAACCCTGCCAGACTTGGCGCCGCAGCAAATACCACGTCGGTCTCGCTAGCCGGTGCGCCGGCGAAGGTTCCCACCACCTGCAATTCCGGGGTCCAGTCTGCTGCCACCTGCGAAGCCCAGAGTGCGCCATGGCCTCCTTGTGAGTACCCCAGAATTGCAACCCTCTTACCAGGGTCGGCATCTGGGAGTTGCCCCGCTGCAACGATGGCATCCATGGTCGAGCGCCCTTCGCTCTCGCCCACCAAGTATGGGTGCCGACCGGGTGTGCCAAGCCCCTCATAGTCGGTTCCGGCAATAACAAACTCTGCGCCCAAGGCAGCTATAGCCAAACCCATGTCAAGACGTGTGAGCTCTTTGGATGGTGCGCACTCATCAGCGATTCCAGTTGTGCCGTGCGCAAGAGTCGCTAGCGGCCGCCCGTCCTTTGGAGCTTCTGCGATGGGCACACTGGCCACGCCAGTTACTGCTATCGGAACACCTGCAAGTGACTCAGACAGATACATGATTCGGTAGCCCATGGCTTCAAGAGCCGGATCGGCGTTGCCAGATCGGTCCAAGGGTTCATAGCGGATGAGTTGGCCGTGTGCCCCAGTCGGCAACGGCTCGGGAACTGCATAAAAGTCATCACCCGTAAACTCAGCTAGGGGTGAATCTGCTGGGATAGAGGCCGATGACTCACCCTGAGTCGTTGACTGGACGGTTGAAGAAGCCCGAGAATCGCTTCCCGACTCGCTGCATGCCGAGACGCCAAGCACCGCAACCAGGCCGACAAGAACAGCGCGAACCAATCTCGTGTTGGACATCACCTGTCCTAAGCTACCCGACCCAGATAATCCGGTGACGAAAACCGAAGCCCCGAGAACAACTCAGCTGAACATGCATCGGGCATTCGGCCCCGAGTCATTAAGGAGCAATCTGTCGTCCAGTCAGTTCTTCAATCACGATTCGAACCCAAGTCTCGCGAAGCTCCGGGTGACTCCATGGTCTCACCGGAAGAACGCTTAGTTGCTCAATTTCCTCTGCCGCAACGACCTCGCCTGCAAAGCCCTTAGCTAAGACACTCCATCCGGTGTGGTCCAGCGAATTCCAAGCGTCAATCTCAAAGCAGACCGGCTGGAGTGCTATCGCTGAACTCAGCTTCGATCCATAACCTGCTCGAAAGACAATAGACAGTCCGGTAAGAGCAAAATTGACTGGCAGAATCGCGGGACTTCCGCCGTCAATAAAACCAATTCGGCCCACCGAAGCAAGAGCCAGCCGCTCAAGGCAATCGTCAAATGACAGGACTTCAAGACCAGACCAGTCGTAGGACACCTCGTTGTTGCTCACGCTTCACCTCGCTCTTCGCTTTCCAGAGGCTCGGATTCAGATCGTCTCGGCGGGCCGGCTGCCAGCAGGCCGCTGTTGTCCGCACGTACTCTGCCCTGGCGACGACCTAGTTAAATCCGCGTGGTTCGAACCCTTGCCAGAAGCTGTTACATCCGAACTCACTGCAATGTTCACGGGGTAGATCACGACCTGACTGACGGCATGAGCAACGGCGATTGGATCGAGAGTCCATTCGGTCGTGGGCAAGGCTCGGCTGATCCGCTCAATCAATTCCTCATCTCCCGACACGATCCCATTTGCCCAAAAGCAGCGCGCTTCGCGGTCACGAATTCTTGTGGTGAACTCAAAAACCTCATCATCCCCCCAAACCTGTATCTCGGGGGACTCAACCAAACTGAGCGGTCGGGGCGCTGTGGGCGGCCGGAGAGCGCCTTCCTCCAACCAAGATTCCTGACGAGTCCGGCTGTAGTTCAGCGTGGCCTCGGTAGAAAGAATTTCTGTAACCATGCGCATTCCTTATCCTCGTGAAGAGCAAGCAGAATTCATTTGACACCTCATACTCTCGCGACTGAGCGGTCCTGAGTAGTGCCGAAAGTCCTACCTTTCCTGATCAAGTTAAGAACCCCCTTCAGGCTGAAAGCGCTCGGCTCTGCTCTGGAGCAGTCGGTGAGGTTTCAACATGCGTGCCTGAGCAGAACAGAGTTGGGGGGGCTTCGCTGCTGCCACCGGTTTCCAGTGGCAGCAGCGAGCCGGGAGGGCAAAGTGCGCGGGTCCTTGGGAGAGAGGGGCATCCGGCGCGTTGCGCTCCGTCCTGACTGCCGGCCTGCTGAGCGGCCGACTCATCACTGTTGTCTATCCTGCTCCCAAACGCCTAGCTCTGTTAGGGCACAAAGCCCCTACTTGCTGCCCACCCAACTACCCCTTAGATCAAACTGGGGTTGCTTGCAGGGAGGGGAAAGATCCTCCGTCTTAGCTATCTCCCGCGGTATCGCTCGAAAAGAGGGGAACCTGCCACAGCAGAAGGGTTCCGCCTTCTTTCGGTGACTTGAACTCAAGAAAACCCCTAAGGTTCAGCGCGCGAGCCTCCATGTTCTCAATCCCATATTGATGTCCCCGTGGCGAACTTCCCACCCGGTCAAAGCCAACTCCGTCGTCGTAGATGGAAAGACGCAGTGAGGAATCTGCGCTTAACGTGACCGAGACCGACTCGGCTCTGCTGTGTTTCACAACATTTGACAGACCCTCACGAAGCACAGGAATCATCTCATCCACGCAGACCTGTGGCAGATCAGACGTTGAACCTTCAAAGCGAACAGCGCAGGGGAAACCCAAGTTCTGTTCAGCTTCATCGAGAACTTGCAAGACTCGGGTTCGGACTTGATCGACGGCAGCGATTGGCTGGTGCAGGTCGAAAATTGCTCTGCGAATCTCAGTAATTGTGGAATCTAGATCTGCGATAGAGCGCTCAAGACGCTCCTTGACTTCCCCCTCGGAACTCGCTGCAAGCCCTTGAAGATTCAGCCCCGTACCAAAGATCTGCTGAATCACCGTGTCGTGGAAGTCTCGGGCAATGCGGTCGCGTTCGCCTGCAACAAGTCGCAGTCGCTGCTCCTCTTGTTCCCGCAACTCAGCCGCCCGCCTGGTCGATTCGATCCTGCGGCGAGCCAGCAAGTCGCGAAAAATCATGAGAATGCCATCACCAGATGACTCCGCCGGCCTGAGTCTGGCGAATTCAACCTGCACCGGAGCGACTAATCCGTCCTGCCGCATCATCGACTGTTCACTGATTGGCCTTTGACTAGAGGAACCCTTAACCCGCTGTTCCGGGAGCAGCAAATCCTCAGAGAAAGCAATCCCAAGGGTTCCGAGGGATCGCCCGACGAGGTCCGCCAAGCCGTAGCCAGAGAGTCGGCAGGCCATTTGGTTTGCGTGGACAATCACGAGCGGATCTGACTTCAGGACGACAAGTCCAATTTCTATGTAGTCAAGAGCTTCCAGAATATGGAGCACGGACTCGTCCCGCGACCTAGCTTCCGTGACGTCCCGCAACACTGCAAGAACCAAGGTCTCACCCTCTAGTGGCAGATTTCCGATTGACACCACTAGGGACTTTTCAGAACCGTCGAGGAGCCGTGTCGATACTGCTCGGCCCTGAGTCATCTCTCGAGAGATGTCATGAGCCTGAAACTTGCCCCTGAGCGAAATATGATCGTGGGCTAATCTGCCGGGAATCAAGTCCTCAACGACCAGCGTCTCAAGCTTTTCACGTGAGCACAGGAAGAGTTCTGAAGCCAAATGGTTAGCCAGAACAATCTCGCCTGTTTCGGGCTTGACGATCAGAGCAGCCTGAGAGAGTGCATTGAGAATTGGTGTCATATTCGAGATATCGCTCAGCAAAACTCGGCTCCTCGTGACATTTCGGTCACCTCCTCCCAATCAGTCCACAACCAGCTTTCGTGAGCCCTGTTGATGGGGCAGATTGTACACAGCCGAGACCAATGTCACTCCACACGCCCTCAGGAGAGGCTGCAAAACACACAAATTTATGCGAAAATGAATCGATGGTAAGAGTGTTCTTAGTGGATGACCACGAAATCGTGCGACGCGGAGTCCGCGATCTCATAGACGCCACTGATGACCTGTCCGTCGTGGGTGAAGCAGGTTCAGCTGCGGAAGCGCTCAGCTTGATCCCTCGGCAGATGCCCGATGTGGTGGTACTCGATGTACGACTGCCCGATGGGAGTGGAATCGATGTATGCCGGGATCTGCACTCCATGCACCCAGGGATTCGCTTTCTCATTTTGACTGCATTTGAAGAAGACTCAGCACTGCTCAGTGCAATCCTTGCCGGAGCGAACGGATTTCTGCTCAAGCAGATCCGCACCGATGTGCTGTGCGAAGCAATTCGAGCTGTAGCCGGTGGGCGATCAATTATTGATCTCGCAGATATTGAAGCTGCCAAGTCTCGCCTCAGGGGTCTAGCCTCCCAAACTGACGAGCGGGTGAAGTACCTCACTCCGCAGGAACTACGAATTCTGGAGTATCTGGCCGAGGGCCTGACCAATCGACAAATTGCCGACGAGATGTTCCTCGCCGAAAAGACTGTCAAAAACTACGTCTCGAGCTTGCTCTCAAAGATGGGCTTATCACGTCGAACAGAGGCCGCTGTCTTTGCCGTACGACAACAAGCTCGCGAGGACCGAAGGCAGACTTAGGAACCCCTAGACAGGGCTAGACCCTAGGCGCAGAGCACGCTTGCAGCTAGCGGTTCGAGCCTACGGTGACCCGAAGGGTAAGTTCTAGGTTGAGGTAGCAAACATATTTTCTAGAGCTTCAACTAGGTCCGGCTCTGACACAACTGGCGCCAGATGGTCGCCAGCCCCAGAGACAAACCCGTGATCCTTTAGCGGAGCAAGTTGTGCTTCAGACTCAATGCCGCCTGCGCACAGTTGCATACCCAGTTCCGCACTGAGAGAGCCCAAGACAGAGAGAACCCCTAGGAGCGCTGTTCGGGTCGAACCCGCCGACTCCCCCAGCTGCGTGACAGCCACTCGCTCTAGTTTGATGACATCAGCAGCGAAGGAGTGGAGCGCCGAGATCCCGGCATGATTCACCGAGACTTCTGTCAGCGCGATCCTAAAACCAAGGGCGCGAAGCTCTTCGAGGGTTTGCTTCTTGATCGCAAAAACTGCCTCGGGAGACTCCGCCTCCATCTCAATTCCGACGGAGGAGTGCGCGAAACCTGCTGCTGCTGCATCGGCAACGAGCCAAGCTATAAAATTGCTCTGCAGTTCAGTTGGCGAAACCTTGAACCAGAGGATCATTTTGTCAGTCAAGTTCGAGGGGAGTGAGCCCAGGCTGCGCTTCCACGACTCCATAGCGCGCTGTCGCACCCATCTCCCGAGGGGCACGGTCAGCCCTGCATCCTCAGCGAGCGGCAAAAACTCTCCTGCGCTCAGGAGTCCGTGCTCAGGATGGTTCCATCGAACCAGCGCCTCGAGTCCAACCGGCCTCCGGGTTTCTAAGTGAACCTGCGCTTGAAAGTGCACCTCCAGATGGCCTTCCGAGAGGGCATTGCGTAGTTCCCTGACAATCATGCCCGCACGGTCAACTCGGTGACCTATGCGTTCATCGAAGATGGCTACCTGATCGCGTCCCTGACGTTTGGCTTCGTAGGCTGCGATATCTGCTTGGTGTACGAGAAGGTTGGCAGTATCGATGGTGCCGGACCAGTCGGGGTGACTAGTAGCGACTCCAATACTTGCCGAGATTGCAACATCACTGTCCCCAATTCTGAAAGGCACGCGTAGCGCATCAACCAACTTGTCAATGATTGAGCTCACACCTTGGGGGGATGTCGACCCATCAAGACAAACCACAAACTCGTCACCGCCAAAGCGGGCCACCATGTCCTCGGCTCTCAGGACAGAGCCCAATCGCGCAGCTATCTGTCGTAGTAGTTCATCTCCACCTGCATGCCCAAACGTGTCATTGACAGTCTTAAAGCGGTCCAGATCAACGAAGAGCACCGTGGTTGGCGACCCGTGGCCATGACGTTCCAACGAGGCACAAATCCCGTCAAGCGCAGCACGTCTGTTTGGTAGTTCAGTCAGCGGGTCTTGGTGGGCCAAGGACCGCAGGTCAGCCTCGGCTCGGCGACGGTCAGTAATGTCGTGAGAGGTGACTGCAATCGCGTCTCCGAGGGGTAGTACCTGCTGGCGAATCCAGCGTGGATGCTCCATATCGGTATCAATCTGGATCTCTTCAAGCATTGCAATACCTGAGGCCAGACACTCTGCCCAGATCCTGACTAGGTTCGCCCCTGAGGAGGGAAAAACTTCGGTCACTGTGTGTCCGAGGAGCTCAACCATTGGTCTGCGCAACACCTGTGAAGCAACCACATTCGTCACAACAAAACGAAAATCTACGACTTGTCCATCGGCATCAAACTCGGCCGTCAATATTGACTCGGCATCCATGCTTGCAAACGCAGCGCGACGAAGCAGGGAGTACTCCGTATCGGCCTTCACTACAGGCCCCGCCAAATGTGAAGGATCAGTCATCTTCCCGAGAGCCGTTCAAGCTCGAACACCTTCCCACTTAGAGTAGTAATGCTGACACTTACTGTAGCTCGCCCCAATGACTTAGCAAGAGCGCACCAACTGGGCAGTGTAAGGATGACAGTCTGTACTCGTGTCAGAGCCCAGCAGACTCCCGTTCGAATTTCACCCCCTCCCACAGCCCACTCGGACGCTGTCGAGTTCTGGGGTTGAGATTGCTACCTATGACCTCGGAGAACGCGGCGGAGCGGGAATTGCCGACCAATCTGTCCTCTTTGCCCACGCCACGGGGTTTTGCGCCGCAGTCTGGGCACCAGTAACAGATCAGCTCCAGGACTACCACTGCGCATCACTGGACTTTCGTGGCCACGGTCTATCCAGCATTCCCGCTGCTGGCATGGACTGGTCAGGGACT
>WLLG01000139.1 GCA_009700815.1 Actinomycetota bacterium | reverse complement strand
AGCCCAGCGGCGATTCCGCACGCTCGAGACTTGGGCCTGGCATTCCAACTGACGAATTTTCTGCGTGACGTGGGTGAAGATCTTGACCGCGGTCGGGTGTACATCCCTCAGGAAGACCTCAAGAAATTTGGCGCCGACCCACACCTGCGAAGGGTCACCCCGGAATGGCGAAATCTGATGCAGTTCGAGATTGAGCGCTCCAGAGAGCTCTACCTCTCTGCAGACCTTGGCGTAGCCGAACTGTACGGTTCCTCGGCTCGTTCAATTCGCGCTGCGCGAATTCTGTACTCAGAAATTTTGGATCACATCGAGGCGAACGAGTACGACGTGTTCAGTCAACGTGCTCGTGTGCCGCTCATGCGCAAAGTAGCGGTAGCTACCGAGATGATTGTTCCGCTCGGGCAGTTCTGGAATGCCCACGCTCCCGCAGCGCTTCGTCGGCACTGAGTTAGCGCTTCGCTGCCTCAGCAGCCAAACAACTGGCCTTGGGCTAACTGGCCGTTTGGGCAGCTGCTGTTTGGGCAGCTGCTGTTTGGGCTATCTCTGTTTGGGCGGCGACTGCAACCCGAATCGGGTCGCGAGTCGTGCTCGCTGCGCGCTCACGAAGTTCTGCTGGAACCACCGGTGCCAACATGCCGTATGGCGCAGCGTTGTAGAGGTGGTGAATCCGGTGTGCCTCGCGAAGCGGTTCTAAGAACGCCACACGCTCGGGCAACACAGAAAGGCGACGATGAATATAGAAGTCGTGAATCACCAAATAGGACATTCCGTAGGCGGTGATTCCGGCACCGATTGCTATGAGAATGCTGAGCTGTGGTTGAAGCGCCCCGATAGCCATGATGGCAATCGTGGAGCCCGCAAAGATAACTGGGAAAAAATCGTTCGCTTCCCAGCCGGTACTACCTGCGCGGTGATGGCTGCGGTGCAAAAAATGTCCAAAACCATGAAAGACCACGCGATGAGTAAGTGCAGTGACTGGCTCCATCACCAAAAAAGCAGCTACTGCCGCCAGGACCACAACAAGCACATTCATCTATGCCTCACTTTCACTGACAACCTCGCTGTCGGGTACCACGTTCTTGTCATTTAGTTCTACCGACTGGGTGGCTCTTCGGCCAAGTTGGTCCCACACCACCATCGTGAGTGTCACGAGCGCAAAGCCAAATCCAAAGTCCTCAAGAGGAGAATGAAAGAACACTCGGATGCCGGAGAACACATCGCTGTTGTAGTTCACGATGGGCGAAGAGGCCTTGGTCAACCAACCATCAACTAGCACCTGAAAAAACCCAACAATTGCCATCGCAATCCAGTAGCTACCTGTGCGAAAGATTCCCGTTCGAGCAATGAGCAACTCATAGAGCACTACTAGCACTATGGCAAGAAGCGTGAGAAGCGTGTAGGCGCCCATCATCGACCTCTCAATTTGCGAACCGTTTCAAGGGTAAGCAGACCGCAGATTGGAATCACTAAGAAGAAGGTAAGTTCTTCAATGGGTAAGGCACCCGGCAGTTCCCAACCTGTCACAAACTCTGGGGTGTAGCTCCAATGATCCCAAGCAATAGCAAACACATCCCACACGGCGAAGATGCAGACCGGAACGATCATGGTCAGCAAGAGGCGTCGAGGTTGCCGATAGACCCTTGCGCCGAGGACGAGCTCCAAGGGCAGGGTTCCCAGAATGCAGAGCCCCATCAGAATGAGGTATTGGTACCTGTCCACCCCGCAATTGTAGATGCCACGCAGGTCGTAGTGTTGGTCGACGATCAGGGAATTCCCACTGGAACGATGGATAAGTTGGCCGCACATTCTGGGGCTGGAGCGCTCCATAGCGCCTTTTCGGTTTTCCTGTACGACACGGCGGGCCGGGTACTGCTTCAACGGCGGGCTGCGCAGAAACACCACTTCAGAAACAAGTGGTCAAACACCTGTTGTAGCCATCCGCTACCTGGCGAAACGGTGACTGCTGCAGCATCACGTCGGCTGTTGCAAGAGGTCGGAATCACTGCCTCTGCCGAGGTTGTCGGCAGCTTTACGTATCGTGCGCCGGACCTTGACAGTGGCCTGATTGAGGTGGAGTTTGATTACGTCCTCATTGGCGAATACGAAGGTGATGTCTCGCCCAATCCGGATGAAGTCTCCGAGGTGCAGTGGGTGAATTTTCAAGAGTTGAGAGAACAGATTGCGTTAGACCCCGAGGCCTACACCCCGTGGCTCACGCTCGCTCTCGACGTGATCGAACAGCAGAGTCCCACGCCGATCTGACAGAATCTCTGGATCTAACCTGTAAGCATCAGTGCAGCATCGACCTAGCGACACGTCTGATGCGTTTCAGTATCAGGTGATCAAACCGGAGGAATGAGCAATGCTTCTACAGGATCCCATTCGCCCGGTCACGCAGGCCGAGGTTGAAACCTTCTGGCGCGATGGCGTCGTTCTGCTTCGGGGCATTTTGGATACGGACTGGCTCGATGCTCTGGCTGGGCCTCTCGAGCAGACGATCTCTCAGGGCGAGGCAGTCAACTTAGGGAGCATGGCCCCGGATTCGAGTTCGATCTCAGGCTCGGATTTTGACCGCGATGCACCTGCGTTTTCTGCTGGCACGGATCACTGGCGACATGACCCAACCTTTCTTGCTTTCGCTACGGCTTCCCCCCTCGCTCCCATCGCTGCAACCTTGTTGGACTCGGAGCAGATCTGGTTATGGGAAGACAGCGTGCTGGTGAAAGAGGCGGGTTCCCCATTCGTCACCAAGTTCCACACTGATGCGAGCTACTTCAACCTCGAGGGTAATCAGGTGTGCACCATGTGGATTCCACTCGATCCCGCAACCCCCTCGAGCGGCGTAGTGAGTTGGGTGCGCGGCTCACATCTGGACACCGTGGAGTACCGACCAAATATGTTCGTGACGGACGAGCCCATTCCTGGCACGAAAGGTGAGTCGATTCCCGATGTGCTCGGCACGCCAGAACTCTCTGAGCGCTTGATCAGCTTCGACCTTGAGCCGGGTGACCTAACGGTGCACCATGCGCGCACCTTGCACGGATCTCCGGCCAATACCTCAGAGGTTCGTCGTCGCGCAGTCTCGATGCGCTACTTCGGAGATGATGCCCGCTACCGTCGCAAGCCCGGGCTGATGGTGCGCCCTGCTCTGACCGCTCTCTCCGACGGTGACCCCCTTGGACCACCTGATTGTCCCCTAGCTTGGCCGAGGTAGCCCTGCAGGCTGCAGCTGAGGGAATTGCAGGGAAGTAGTTGCTGATCGTTGATCGATCCCTGCTGGAAGCTAACTTGTGCGAACCGATACTTGACTACCTAGACGGGGAATCATCATGGCGACATCTCGACGGCAATTCATCACGGGAACCGCAGGGATTGGGCTTGGCGCCGTTGCGTTTGCCGCTGTGGCAGCCTGCACCAAAGAAGACACAGCTGCACCAGGTTCTTCAACCTCGGCCCCGCCGACTACCAAGCCACCCAAGCTGATCACCGCAGCAGAGACCCAGGCCGAGTTCGAGGGCTACTTACAACAAAAGGGCCTGACTGAATCACCTACTCAGCCATTGATATCTGGCATCGAGTTCAACGGAGGCCTTCGCTACGACGACGATCCATCAACACTGACCAACGCCAGCTACATGAAGCAGATCGCTGCTCGTGCCGAGGATGTTGAGAAGAAGGACAATCCGGGAACGCTTCCTGTCTTCACAATCATGGGCGTGTCAACAACCACCCCAGAACAAGCTGTAGTGGCAACAGATCTGATCATGTCGTACCTCACGGGAACCGTCGGCCTAGACATGGATCGACTCCGTGTAACTACCACCGATCATTCTGCGCAGTTCTTCCCACAACTCGACAAGTATGGAATCAGTAGCTCGCAAATCACGCTGCGCCCGTGGGACGAGGCGGTCGCGGACGGCTCAGGCTCCGGATTCTTCGCCCCAGCGGGACACCCTGGAAGTCCAGCAGTTCCAAGTTTCTCGATTGAATACATGCTGTCTGATGGCACAGCACTTGAAATTGCCGAAATTCCATACGGAGACGGAACCGTTCCCACAGCGGGTGGCATCGGCGTGGAGCGAGTCTCGATGGCACGAAACGACCTAGTCACCACCTGGGCTGATTCACTCCCAGCGTTCAAAACAGCCGTAGAGGACTCAGTCGCAGCAACTGGCGCTGCTCGTCCAGCCGGGTACTACAAGATCCTCGAGCAAAAGCAGCCCTGACCGCTCCACGCCTGAGGCTTGCGCGTCTGGAGCGGAAAATCGACAGTATGTGTCGAAAAACCGCTCCAGACGCTCAGGTCACGCAGTTCAGAACGGCGCTACTCCCCGAGTTGCCCTCAGAATCGGTGGCGGTAGCGATGAGTGAGAACGTTTGTTGTGGGTCATTGGGGCTGACGGTCGGGAACGTTGCTTTCCAGGAACTGTTGCTTCCAAACATCGGTGTTGAACCCGAACGACCAAACGTGCTCGTCCAGCTGAGGGTGACAGTCACCACGTTGGCAGCGCTTGTCACCGTGGCCACATAGACCTGACCACTACAAACTGTCGACGCCCCAGCAAGCGTGACTTGAGGTGGCAGAACCGGCGCTGCAGTCGTCGGCGGTGCAGTCGTCGGTGGAGCAGTTAGAGGTGGTACTGAAACTGGCGGTGCCGTTATCGGCAGCGCAGTCGCAGGCGGCGCCACAATCGACGAGGTCGACTCTGCGACGGTTACCTCAGTTGTTTCACTCACGACGGCAGTTGTCGGTACGGAGCCCAACGAGGTATCTACCCTCGGCCAGAACAGCACAAACCCCGAACCCGACTCAACTAGGTCGGGGCCCCGAAACTCCCCTGTTGCCCCTTCGGAATCAACAACGAGCTCCGAAGAATCCAACAACACCGATCCACCGAAAATCAATAACAACACAACGAGCACAGCGAACCCTGCAAATAACGCCCGGCGTCGAGTTGCACCATCCGCTGGCGGGAAACCATTCCCACGCCATGGTCGCCCACCCGCATGTGAACCGCCCGCACCCGCTGCGGCACCCGCAAGAACACGCTTGCGAACCGAGATCGGAACCCCCAGCAACGGCGACGCACTTGCAACACCAGACAATACAAATGCAGGCACCTTCTTCCGCGACTGTTCACACACCTCACAGGAATCAACATGGCGATTCACCCGCTTACGCCACAGAACCGAAAACTCGCCATTCCAACTAGCCAACACGCTTGCCAGCTCCGGGCAATCCGCTTGACCCTTACCTGCAATCAGCAACGCCCCCAAAGACTGGCCCACGCGCTCCTTCATCCGGAACGTCGCTAGGTGAGCCTTACTTGGCGACACGCCCAAGGCGGCTGCCAGATCAGCGCCGTCGATCCCCTGCAACACCAGTTCAAGCACCAAGCGATCACTGGCCTCAAGTCCGGCCGAGGCCTGAGCAATTAACTGCGCCAGCTCGGCCTGTTCCGCCGAGGCCTCGACCACCGTCGACGAGGCATCAGCTGTTCGTAACGCTTCAGAATCAGACATCTCGGAGACCTCCTCTACAAGAACTGATCGAGACCCACGGCGGGTCTTCAGATACACCTGTCGGCGGGCAATTGAGAACAACCAAGGCTTCAAACGAGATGGATCACGAAGCTGACTCAGACGCTCCACTGCAATCAGAAACACATCACCGCAGACATCCTCAGCCTCGGAGCGATCCGCCAACATATGTGCGCACATCGTGTACACCCGGCTTGCGTAGCGGTCATAGATCTCCGCAAAGGCCTGCTGTTCGCCTGCGCAAAAACGCTGAACCAATTCGGCGTCCTCTGCCGAATCTACCGTTGTGCTTCTTGCTTGCTCAGCAGTCATCTCACAAACTCCCTGGCCCCAACGCTAGACCAGCGTCGCTTTTCTCGAACGCGTCTGGAGCAGTTTTTCGACAGTATGTGTCGAAAAACCGCTCCAGACTCACGAATCGGTTCAGACAACCCGAGGCCTACGAACCAGCTTGGCTACAACAAGCGCCGCAGCGCCCGCTAGCAGCACACCAACACCCACGAACAACAAGGTGGAACTGCTACCCGTGAACGCAAGCACTCCGGCCTTCTCTGCAGTCTTTTCTACTGTCTTGTCTTCAACCTCTTCAGAGGGCACTGTGCTGGTAGTCGTCGATCCGGGAACCGTGGTCGAGGTAGTCGAGTCAGGCACCGTGGTTGTGGTGGTTTCTTCCACGCATGGCTGATACACCGCTAGCGCTGGGTTGTTGCCGCAACCGGGGTTGGATTCTCTCCCTGTTGT
>WLLG01000138.1 GCA_009700815.1 Actinomycetota bacterium | reverse complement strand
TTCAACCAGATTTGATTGCGCAGAGAGTGTCCGAGATTCGCGAAGCTGGCGCAACGGTATGTATTGCCGTTACTCCAGCCTCAACCGAGTCGCTGCTCGCTCATATTGTTCGAGCTGAGCCAGACCTGCTGGTTATTCACGGAACGGTAACTTCTGCTGAACACCTCACGGAGGGTGCCCACGAGCCGTTAGACCTGAAGCACCTCGTTCGCCGCTTGGAAGTACCCGTCCTGGTAGGCGGTTGCGCGAGCTACCAAGCCGCACTTCACCTCATGCGAACCGGTGCAGCAGGAGTGTTGGTGGGTGTCGGTCCTGGGGTTGCCTCAACCACTGGACGAGTCCTTGGAGTTGGTAACCCGCAAGCCACTGCAATTGCCGATGCACGCGCAGCGCGCATGCGTCACCTTGATGAAACGGGCGTGTATGTCCACGTCATTGCCGACGGTGGCATGCGCACTGGTGGAGACATTGCCAAAGCCGTGGTCTGCGGGGCAGACGGCGTCATGCTTGGATCCCCACTTGCTCGTGCTGACGAGGCGCCCGCAGGTGGAGCCCTGTGGTCCCGTTCCAGCTTCCACCACAGCCTGCCGCGCGGAGGAATGCGGCGGATGGATCAAGTGGGCAGTCTGGAACAAATCCTGAATGGTCCCTCGGACCGCGCAGATGGCCGTACCAACCTGATGGGTGCCCTTCGTAAGTCCATGGCAGTAACGGGGTATGGCACGCTCAAAGACTTCCAAAAGGCCGACCTGATGGTCATCAGTCCGCCGACTATCCGCCCGGGCGCGCAGTGATGGCTGGCTCAGAGCCAGGAGCCGGGTCAGCAGCAGCCTCAGAATCACTAGCTGAGAATATTGAGCTGGCAGAGAAGTCCGATGATCTCATGATGATCGACCCCACTGGGACTGAACATCGCCTGATCCCAGAGCTGTCGAGCACCACCCCAGAGGAACGTGTTTTAGTTGTCGACTTTGGAGCTCAGTATTCGCAGCTGATTGCTCGACGAGTTCGTGAGGCCAAGGTCTATTCAGAGATTGTGCCAAGCACGCTCACCGCAGCAGAGTTTGCTGCCCGCCGCCCGAGCGCAATCATTTTGTCCGGTGGCCCAAAGTCAGTCCATGTAGAGGGTGCTCCCGTCATAGACCCGGCTGTGTATGAGCTTGGGATTCCCATTCTGGGGATCTGTTACGGTGCGCAACTCATTGCGCAACAACTTGGTGGCACCGTCGGCCGAGGTGGGTCTGGCGAATACGGCCGAACCACGATGACCCGCAGCGCTGATGCAGAGTCGGTTCTGCTCACAGAAGACATTCCCCAGACGCAAGACGTCTGGATGAGTCACTTTGACGCAGTAGTTGAAGTACCCGAGGGCTTTCGAGCCACTGCATCAACACCCGGTGCTCAAGTCGCCGTGCTTGAGAACCCGGAACGCAAGATCTTTGGCGTGCAGTATCACCCCGAGGTTGTTCATTCTCCATTTGGGCAACAACTCATTGAGGAGTTCTTGCACCAAATTGTGGGACTCTCCTCTGAGTGGACCATGGAGAACTTTGTTGAGACCTCAGTTGCGGCCATTCGGGCGCAAGTCGGCACGGGTCGAGCAATCTGCGGGCTTTCCGGCGGCGTGGATTCTGCCGTAGCGGCAGCGCTGGTTCACAAGGCAATCGGCTCGCAGCTGACTTGTGTGTTTGTAGACACTGGTCTGATGCGCAAGAACGAAGGCGAGCAAGTCGTCGAGACGTTCCACCGGCATCAGGGCCTAGAACTGATTCATGTGCAGTCGGCAGATCGGTTCTTTGAAAAGCTCGCTGGGCTGACTGATCCTGAAGAGAAACGCAAAGCAATCGGCGAGCTCTTTATTCGCGTGTTTGAAGATGCCCGCGGGGGAATCACCGATGCTCAGTTCTTGGTGCAGGGAACTTTGTATCCCGATGTGATTGAGTCGGGAACTGCTCACGCGGCAACCATCAAGAGTCATCACAATGTTGGTGGACTTCCCGATGACTTGGACTTTGATCTGGTAGAGCCACTGCGTTCGCTCTTCAAAGACGAGGTCCGCGCCGTCGGATCAGAACTCGGGCTACCGGATGAGATTGTTTGGCGCCAACCCTTCCCAGGGCCGGGACTCGGTGTGCGCATCATCGGTGAAGTCACCCCCGACAAGGTGGCCGTTCTGCAAGAAGCCGATGCAATCGTTCGGGAAGAGCTTCGCTTAGCTGGGTTGGAGCGAGAGATATGGCAATCCTTTGCAGTACTTCCCGACATCCGCACAGTTGGGGTCATGGGCGATGAGCGAACCTACGGGTATCCCGTCATCATCCGTGCTGTCACCAGTGAAGATGCCATGACTGCAGATTGGGCGCGGATTCCCTATGACGTGCTCGAGAAGATGGCCTCGAGAATCATCAATGAGGTTCCCGGAGTCAACCGAGTGGCCTACGACATCACCTCAAAACCCCCCGGAACCATCGAATGGGAATAGTGCCGAATGGGAATAAGTCATTCTGAGGGAATTTGTAGGCAAACTGAAACGCGTTTGTAACATTTCGCTCTGCGTGATTGACTAGTCACAATGCATTTCACCTCTTGGACCCTCTCTGGGCTGCTTCGGCCGATCCGGACCGCGACGGTAGTTGTCGCAGCCGTAGTAACGGTTGGCCTCGTAACCTCGAGTAGCAATGTTGGCGCTCAGAGTGTTGAAGGCCTGCGTGAGAAAGCAGCCAAGGTTGCGGCCGAACTTGATGCTCTGCAAGAGAAGTCGGATCAGCTCAATGAGCAGTACTTGCAGACCCAAGAGGATATTTCTGGTTTGCAACAAGAGCAGCAGGCCAATGAGCAAGCTGTTGCCGATGCCCAAGAGCGCCTTGACCGCAGCCGTCAGCAGGCAACGGGGTACCTTGTCGAGGCATACGTGGGCGCCGGTGTACAAAATCAGGTTGCCTTTGGCAACGCCAATCCAAATGAGGCCGTGAATCAGCAAGTGCTGTTAGAACTGCTTCAGGGTGATCGCGTTCAGCTTGCCGATGGCATCACCGCTGATCAGCAGGACCTTGACGCAAAAACGCAGCAACTGAAGGCATCCGGCACTCAGCTCGAGGCTCGCAAGAGCGAGCAGGCAAAGGTGGTCTCTCAACTCAACTCGAGTGTGAATCGCCAACAAGAGTTGCTTGATAGCACCAAGGGTGAACTCCGAGCGGCAGTCGAAGCCGAACAAGAGCGCGCAGCAGCCGCAGCCGCTGCTGCAGCTGCGGCCAAAGCTCAAGCGGCAGCGCAGGCCCAGCGCCAAGCCACTCAAGGCCAGGCCAGTAAAGGAGTCGCTCCCGCACCCGGACCAGCAAGTTCGCCGGCCCGAGCTGCTGCGCCTAGGCCGGCTGCGGCTGCACCTACCTCATCACCTCAGGAAGTCGCAGCCCCCGCCGAAGCACCACTTCCTGCGTCGGCGCCGCGTTCTGGTGCCGCCGGCGCGATTGCCGCCGCTCAATCGCAGCTAGGAACGCCCTATCGTTACGGCGGGTCCTCGCCCGGTGGCTTTGACTGCTCTGGCCTGATGTTGTGGTCTTGGGCGCAGGTCGGGGTTTCCCTGCCACGGACCTCGGGTGCCCAGCGTGCAGGAACTCAGCGAATCACCCGCGAGCAATTGCAGCCCGGAGACTTGGTCTTTTATCGCAACCCTGTGGGCCACGTCGGTATGTATATCGGTGGCGGGCAGATGGTTCACTCACCCCATACAGGTGACGTAGTCAAAATTTCACCCATCGACCGAATGGGCGGATCCATGAGCTTTGGCCGGGTCGGCTAAGCACAGATTCGCTAGGTTCTGTAGATGCCTACAGACCCGCTCAATGATTTCACCGAAGAGACGTTCTCCTTTGGTGGCAGAACTCGAACTGTGTACCGCGCGGGCAGTGGCACCGCAGTCATTGTGATGGCAGAGATTCCAGGAATCACTCCGCTAGTGGCGGATTTTGCCCGAAGGGTGATTGAGCGCGGCCACACTGTCTTTATGCCCGTGTTGTTTGGCACCCCGGGTGCCGAACGAACCCCAGCGGGAATCATCAAGTCAATAGCCCCAGCTTGTGTCTCAAAAGAGTTCAAAGCATTTGCTTTGCAATCCACACCCCCAGCCATTGACTGGCTTCGAGCGCTCGCCCGCCATGCCCATGAGCAGTGTGGTGGAGCAGGTGTGGGGGCAGTGGGGATGTGCTTTACCGGGGGGTTTGCTCTTGCGATGTCGACCGAGCCGGCGATGCTCGCTCCAGTGCTCTCGCAGCCCTCGGTTCCGCTGCCGCTCGGCAAGAAGCACCGTGCGGATGTTGGGTGTTCACCCGCTGATCTCAAGATCGTGATTGAGCGCACTCAGAAAGACGATCTGTGCGTTCTTGGGCTTCGATTTACTGGCGATGCTGCTGCACCGCCTGAGCGCTTCGCCTCGCTACGGAAGCATCTTGGCGACAGCTTTATTGGGGTAGAGATTGATTCCTCTGCCGGGAACCAGTGGGGGCACAAGAGGGCTGCGCACTCTGTGTTGACCGAAGACCTAGTGGATCAGGCCGGTCAACCTACCCAAGAAGCGCTCAATCAAGTTCTGGACTTTCTGGATCAGCGCCTAGCGGGGTAGCGGCTCGGTGCCGGCTACCAACAACACTGATCTGGTGCCGTTCAGGCTGTCAGCGGGCGGGCAAGCGGTGTCAGCCCGCGCAACTAAGGTTGACAAGATGTCGCCTGACCGCCTGCTCGCTGGGCTCAACCCAGCACAGTTCGAGGCCGTCACTCACGGTGATGGCCCCCTCCTAGTGGTAGCCGGCGCCGGATCTGGCAAGACCAGGGTGCTCACCCACCGAATTGCTCATCTGATTGAGGAGCATCAGGTCTCTCCGCATCAGATTTTGGCTATCACCTTTACGAACAAAGCAGCCCAAGAGATGCGCGACCGCATTGGGCGACTTATTGGCCCCGTGGCGCAAAAAATGTGGATCTCAACCTTCCATTCGGCTTGTGTGCGCATGCTTCGCCGTGATGCACAACTCTTGGGGTACCCCTCGGCATTTACGATCTATGACCACGCAGACGCAGTTCGCCTGACGAGCTATGTCTTACGAGACCTCAACATTGACTCCAAGCGGTTTCCTCCGAGGGCAGTGCATGCGGCTATTTCAGCTGCCAAGAACGATGGCCACAACGTGGAGTCGTACACCGAGCAGGCCTCGGTTATCTACGACCGCAAAATTGCTGAAGTGTTCGCCGAGTACCAGCTTCGGCTGAGGCGAGCTGGTGCAATGGATTTTGATGACCTGCTGTGCGTAGCTGTTGAACTACTGCGAACACAACCAGAGGTGTTGGCCTCGTACCAGCAACGCTTTCGACATGTGCTCGTCGATGAGTATCAAGACACCAACAGCGTGCAAAACGAGCTCGTCATGCTGCTTGGCCAACAGCATCGAAACGTGTGCGTGGTGGGTGATACTGATCAGTCCGTGTATGGGTTCCGTGGGGCTGATATGCGAAACCTGCTTGATTTCGAGACCGCTTTTCCTGACTCCACGGTTGTGGTTCTGGAGCAGAATTACCGCTCAACTCAAAACATTCTCGATGCTGCAAATGCAGTGATCTCGCATAATTCGGCTCGCAAACCCAAAGACCTCTGGACCCAAACTGGTGCAGGAGACAAGATCACAAAGTTCCAGGGCGAGGACGAGGTGGACGAAGCTCAGTGGATCTGCCGAGAACTGACACGCCTGCATGGCGGCGGCGACCAGCGTTGGTCAGACATGGCCGTGTTCTATCGCACCAATGCTCAGAGTCGCGTTCTCGAGGAGCAGTTCCTGCGCGGCAGCATCCCGTATCGGGTTGTGGGCGGTACTCGGTTCTATGACCGACGTGAAGTCAAAGACGCCATGGCGTACTTGCGCGCAGTGGTCAATACCACTGATGAAGTCAACCTAAAGCGGGTGCTCAATGTTCCCAAGAGGGGCATTGGTGATCAAACAGTTGGCCGCCTAGATGCTTATGCGCGGTCACATGGTTTGAGCTTTGTCGAGGCCTTGCGTAACTGGGACTCTGCTGGCGTCTCGCCCAGATCGGCTCGGGGCATTGAATCGTTTCTGACATTGCTCGATGACCTCAGCACAGAGCTAGCAAAGGGCCCTGCAGCCCTACTGGATTCCATCCTGAGCCGCTCTGGGTACTTGGCCGAGCTTGAGGCTGATCGCTCCGTGGAAAATGATTCGCGGATCGAGAACTTGGCTGAGCTTGTGGGAATGGCTCGCGAGTATCCAAGCGTGGATG
>WLLG01000137.1 GCA_009700815.1 Actinomycetota bacterium | reverse complement strand
GCCAAGCTCGTATGGGCCAGCCGAGGTAACCGTTTTGACGAAGTCGAGCGATGGTGTTCTGTCGAAGTTCGTTGTGACCTCATCTGAAGCTGGTGGGGTTTCGACCGTGTCTGCAGTTGCAGCGTTCGTAAAAGACCCTTCGTCTATGTCATCTTGGGTGACCTTATGGACGGCGCTGCAAGTAACACTGCTCCCGATAGCAAGGCTCGTAATTGGCAAAGCAGGGTTGCAGTCGGTTGCCGAATCAAACCCATCGGCTGCGGCGTCGGCAATGGTGAGGCCGCTGAGGGCTATCTGACCAGTGTTACGAGCAACAATTGTGTACTCCAAGGTGTCGCCAAGCTTGAAGGGCCCTAGTGAGTCAAGGGTCTTGGTGAGATCAAGCGCAGCGAGCGGAACGGTCCACGTGTCGGCGGTTGGAGAAGTCTGGTCAGAGTCCGCTGTTGCCACGTTGTCGACGCGACCAGCAGAGACATCTCCTGCGTCCACTGTCGCAGATGCGCTGCATGTTGCAGATGCCCCAACTGCTAGGGCGAATGGCTGACCGTTACCGGCAGTCGCACCGTTGCAGTCGATCGCAGCCGATGGAATCTTGTTGTCAGTAACCGTCACTCCAGTGAGGTCAATGCCACCGAGGTTTGTGACCACATAGGAGTAGTTGATGGTGGAACCAACTGCATTGAACCAGCCCTCTGCGGCGGATTTCACTACGCCGATTCTGGCAACCGGCACATCGGCTTCTGCTCCTGGTGACTCCAAGTCGTCAGGAGAAGTCACAGTGGCCTCGTTGTGCACCACTAGGGCATCGGTAGGTGAATTGACCCTATAGGTGATTGTGAAAGTACGAGAAGCACCCGCAGCGAGTGTTCCGATTTCACAGGTAGTACCGACCGGATCGCAGATATCTCCCTGACTCGAGAGGTACGTCGTTCCAGCGGGGAGCGGGTCAAGTACTTGCACTTGGCGCGCAGTTCCTGCGCCAGCGGCATTCGAAACAGTCAGCGAGAACGTTGCAACCCCTCCAGGTTCTACCCATGGAGTCACGGCAGTTTTGGTGATCGACAGATCTGCAGACTTTCGGGTGTTGGAGACCGTGCAAACAATCGCGTCTCCGTATTCGGCAGTGATTGCGCCGCCAAGTACGCCTTGGCCACCGTTCGTGCTGCAACTCGTGAAACTGTTGTAATCATCAAGATTTGTGCTCGCATTTCCGGCGGTCTCTCCCACTGTGTGCGGGCCAGTCGGAATCACGAGCGCGCCGGTCGTGGCACCGTTGCCACCGGTGACCTTGCCAACGCCGTCGAGCGTCAGTGTGAAGCGACCCTCATCCTCGGCCGGTGAAAGTGCCTTCGTTATTTCTACAGTGGCCTTTCGCTTGTTGGTGTAGGTGCAGATGACTTCGGAGTTAGCCCCGACGGGCACAGCACCGTCAAGGCCCAATTGCATGGGGACGCCCTTATCTAGACACATGAGGCTCGTGTCGTAGTCGGCCAAAGCCGTCGGAGAGGTTGCTGCTGCAGATTCAGCTATGAGGTACGAGCCAGTCGGCAACACAGCGGTGTCGGTTTTGCCATTGTTGCCGAATGGACCCTGAGTGAGTTGCCCGACAATTGAAAGGTCGAAGAGTCCTGGATCGTTGGCAGGGACAAGCTGTTTGACGATTTGTAGCGTGCCAGTTGAACGCCTATTTGTATACGTCACGGTGTTGTCGCCCTCACGAATCTGAACGCTCCCACTCGCAGGATCAACAGTGGTTTCATAGCCGGGTGCCGCTGCTTCGACCACCGCACACTGCGTGCCCGTAGGTAGTGCTTCTACGCGATGGCTCTGTCCGGCCTTGAGGGCGATAGAACGTGGCTCGGGCCCGCAGTCCCAACTGAACTGGAACTCTTTGTCTGGATCTCCCAGACTCCCCTGCGGGAAGAGCTTCGAGATGACGAGCGCTCCGGTACGGCGCTTATTTACGAACTCGGCTCTGTTCGAAGCTCCCGTCGGCGAAATGGTGACAGCAGCGCCGTTGGCAGGAATGATCTGTTCGAAAGAGCCGTCAGTCGAGCCGTCTGGCTGTTCATCAATGACACAGCTTGAGCCAGTCGGTACGCCTGAAATCACGACCGAGCCAGCAGTTTCAGGTGCGGCGATTGCGATGGTGAACGGACTGCCAGCAACGGTTGCTTGATTGCATGTGGCAGCGAAGACGAAGCTCCCTGAACCCTGATCGATCGTCTTCGAGATTGTTAGATCACCCACCTCACGGCTATTGGTGAACGTTGTGTTGTTTCCCGTCTGCTGAATCGTCAGGCTTCTTGGATTGGTGTTGCCTGGAACTGAGGTATCTAGCACCCAGCCGCTGGGAACTGTCTCTTTGAGTTGGCAGGTTGACCCCACAGGGATTCCAGATATGGTCGCAGTCCCGTTTTGTGTATTCGAGGCTTGAATGCTCGGGCTGAAGGTGCCTGCGTCACCGCAGTTCACGACGAAATCAAAGGTTCCGCTCACGCCAACGGCGTAAGCACCTGAAACGGCCTTGGTAATGACAAGATCTGCAGTCTGGCGAGTGTTGGTGAAGTTCGCAGTCACGGTGCTGCTAGCAGGGATGCTGACCTGCACATCATTGGGGGTCGTCAGATCCCAACCAAGTGGGACAGTCTCCGTGACGACACAGTTGATGCCAGATGGAATACCCGAAATGGTGATCGACCCGGAGTTGCCAACCGTCGCGACCGAGCGAGCAGAGTCGAAGGCCGATCCGTCGCAGTTCACAGCAAAGCTAAAGGTGCCATTTCCACCCGCAGTTGTCTTGCTAATGGTGAGCGATCCCGTCTGGCGGGTGTTGGTAAATTCCGCAGTTTCGACGGTGGCGTCTACAGGATTAATGGAGACCGTAGGAGTAGAGGACCAACCCGGATTGCTGGCTTCGGTTACGGTGCAGTTCGCACCGAACGGGATGTTCGTTGGCGTGCTAGCGCTGCCGCCGCTGCCACCGATCGTTAGCTCCTGGGGGTACCCAGTCACAGCGGGGCAGGCAACGGTGAACTTGAAGGTTGGCGCGCTGACCGGGTCGCCGGTCACTGCCCGCACGACCTTGACCACGTTGATTGATCCGTACTGACGGGTATTGGTAAAGGTGGCCGCCTTGTTGGCATCCATCAGCACCGATCCGCCATTTGAGGTGATGTCACCGGTGACAACTACCTGATACGAGGAGTTGGTGGTCTCGGTAACAGAGCAGGTCGAGCCCGGCGGGACGGTGAGCGTATTGGTTTGGCCGTTCGTCAGGGAGAACGGCGAGTCCGGAAGGGGTGAACCGTTGCAAGCCACTGCGAAGTTGAATGACCCTGAATCCCCAGGTGCCGGGTTCACTACATTTTTGGTGACACTCAAAAGCGCGCCGATTTTGTCGGTCACTTCGTTCGAATTCTCTTTAATATTTGACACTCCAGAGGCACTGAAATCGGCCTGAGCTTGGTTGGTCACAATCGTGCCAGCGGCCTGCCCGGGGTTTACCGTGACTTTGAACTGAAGTTCTGCGTAGCAAGTCTTTCCTGCCGCGCAGACCCCACCTGTGAGCGGGTCAAGTGCCCCGACGTTTGCGCTGACAGTGTTTCCAGCAAAGGATGCGCTGTTCGGCGCGGCGGACGCGCCCAGGGCTGTATTGCCAACTCCCCACTTGCCAGAGCCGGCAACGTAGGTGGTTCCAGCTGGGATGACATCGGTCATGAGTACGCCTGTGAGTTGAACATCGCCAACAGCGCGAGCGGGCACGCGGTAGCTGATCTCGTCTCCGGCGATGACTGCTGGATTCGGATTAGTCGAGTTGTCTCGAGCTACTGGCACTCCATTGACGGCCTGATCCTTCTCCATTGCGAGAAGGCAGGTAATTGGGGAAGAGAGTGCAAACCCACCCGGGTAATAGTTGTCGCCAGTGGTCTCAAAGCGAACGTCGATAGAACTCGTTCCTCCGGGCACCGAGGTTGTCTGAGTTTTGGCGTCAACACCGTGGCCGTCGTTGCGGCCATTGACGAATCCCTGTTGAATAACAGCGCCCGAATCTGGGTCTACATCAAGGTCGATGTTGTGATCAGCGATGGGTTGCTTGCCGCTATCAAAAAAGTTGCTGGTCCCAGAAGGTCCTGCCGGGTCGACCAAGGTACCTTCTCCGGCGGCTGATGATGCTTTCACTTTGAGTGAGTCGTTCGTGAGGTACTGGTCGCCCTCCCAAGCAACAGCGCCAAGGCGCAAGGTGGACGAAGTGCTTGGGTCACCAGTAGTGATGAATCCCGAGAGTGTGGTCACGGTATCGGCGGAGTTTTGAGCCTGCCGAAGCAGGCCGTCGTAGATAGCAACGTTGCGGTAGTCGTTACGCTTGTTTGCACCGTCCTCATTGCCGGTGAGGCAATTTACGGTCGGGAACTTGTAGACGAGCGCTAGCGCCCAGCCGGCATGGCAGTTGTTGCCCTGAGCAGCTTGGATATTTGCAACGCTCACACTTGTAGCAGTCGCTCCCGTGACTCCTGCGAAACTCGCAGTTACATCTGCAACTCCCTCGTAGACCAGCCCCCATCGACCAGGGTCGTTATCGGAGGTGGTTGGAATCTGGCTCACGCCTCCGACGGGGTGAGTATGCACGGTGTCAGCAGAGACTGTTGCATAGGCCCCGCCAGCTACTGCGAGCTGCACGCTGTTTGCGGCGGAGCGGTCAGCGGTCGCCATCGATGCGGGGTTCTTGGTGGGGTTGCAGTAGTACGAGTTTGAAGTAGTGCCCTTGGCTCCGAGGTTTCCGCCCCAGTACAAATAGGCTGCATCCACCACTGCGCCGCTTGGCGTTGTGAGTGATCCGGAACTGCCATTGAACAACGGACCCGCGCCATCGGGGTCGTTGTTGTTCATCAACAAGTCATCGTTGACCTCGCCGTTGTTTGTACACAAGGTGTTCGAACTCAGGCATTTGAGCACGGTGTTGCCAATCAACAAGAAGTCTCCGTTGACGTTCTCGTTGTAGCGAGCAGGCTGGCCGGCACCGAATTCGGCAGAGGCAGATGAGTCACCTGCCCAGACAAGTGGAAGGCCTGTATGGAACAGGACGGTGGCAATAATCGCCGCCGCTACACGAAAGCCAATCGACTTCCACTTTGACAGTCTGCTGCTCATGATCTTCCTCCGGCTCGCCGTATTCGTCACGCTGACTTGGCTACCTTGGTGGAGATCTGCTGGGTCCTCTAGGGCCCTAGGTCCCGAATTCTTAGGGGGCTAGCTAGTTGACCTGTCGGTCCCTGCCCGCCCAATATGGCTCTCGAAGCTTGAATTTCTGCAGCTTTCCGGTAGCCGTGCGAGCAAGTTCGTCTCTGAACTCAATCGAGGTTGGGCACTTGTAGCGAGCAATATGAGCCTTGCAGTGTTCCATCAATTCAGCCTCGGCCGTGTCACATTGAGCTAGGTCGCTGCCCGGAACAAGAACCACAAGAGCCTTGATAGTTTCGCCCCACTTCTCATCGGGAACGCCAATCACGGCCACCTCTGCAACATCGGGGTGAGAGAACAGTGCGTCCTCAACCTCAATCGAGGACACGTTCTCGCCGCCAGAGATGATCACATCTTTTTTGCGGTCGTGGATTCTCACATAGGACTCGTCATCGATGATTCCGCCATCCCCGGTATGGAACCAGCCGTCTTCTAGCGCAGCAGCCGTTTCTTCTGGTTGGTTCCAGTAGCTCTTGAGCACCACGTTTCCCTGAGCGAGCAACTCGCCGTCCTCGTCTACGCGCAGTCGAACGCCCAAGGCGGGCGCACCGGCACGAACCAGCTTCTTGGCACGGTCGCCCGGCGAGAGATCGTCCCACTCGCTTCGGGATCGGTTCATGGTGAGCAGCGGTGCAGTCTCGGTGAGGCCGTAGATCTGAATAAACTCCCAACCGAGTTCAGTCTCGACCCGTTCAATAATGCGCGTTGGTGGCGGGGCACCAGCTACAACTATGCGGACCTGCTGTCGGCCGTCTTCGCCACTGCCAGGGATTGGCCCGTCCCAAGTTGCAGCGGCTTCAAGGATCATCGCCACAACAGCTGGAGCACCGCACATCAGGGTGACGCCGTGGGCATCAATTCGTCGCAGAATCTCTGGGCCTTCAACTTTGCGAAGAACGATCTGCGGCACACCCATGGCGGCAACGGTGTAGGGGAATCCCCATCCATTGCAGTGAAACATCGGCAGGGTATGCAGATACACATCGCGGTCGCTCACTCCTGCTTGCCAGCCGAACGTAGCTGCGTTGACCCAGAGGTTGCGATGCGTCATCTCGACGCCCTTTGGTC
>WLLG01000136.1 GCA_009700815.1 Actinomycetota bacterium | reverse complement strand
GTCAACTCTTTCAGGACTCGTTCCTGCGCTTGTTTTCGCCAGATCAGATTCTTCGGTCATAGGGCAGCTGCTCGAGCGTGATCTACAAGGTCCTGGGCGAAATGGCATGCAGCGCGATGCTCACTCTCGGGTGCCTCTGTCTTGGCGGTGAGCTTCTGCGAGACAGGAACAATCTCGCTGCATGGCGAGGGTATCTGCGCGACAGGGCAACGGGGGTGAAAGGCACAACCTGTTGGCAGGTTGATCAGTGACGGCGGCTGCCCCCCAATGGGACGAAGTTCGCTGTCAGGGTCATTCATCTTGGGCAACGAGCCCAACAGGCCAGTTGTATAAGGGTGAGCGGATTCATAGAAAATCTCGTCCACGCTGCCTCGCTCTACCTCTGAGCCCGCATACATAACGAGCACCTCATCTGCCATCCCTGCAACTACCCCAAGGTCATGGGTGATGAGCAGAATCGCCGAGTCAATCTCTTCCTTTATGTCATTCAAGACATCGAGCACCTGTGCCTGGATGGTCACATCAAGGGCCGTGGTGGGTTCGTCAGCGATCAGCAGATCAGGCTTGCATGCAATCGCCATGGCAATCACGGCACGTTGCCTCATTCCGCCAGAGAACTCATGCGGATGCATGTCCACTCGTGTTGCAGCCTGAGGGATCCCAACCAGTTCCAACATCTCAATTGCATGCGCTCGCGCCTGTTTCTTCGACATACCGCGATGAATACGCATGACTTCGCCGATCTGACGACCGATGCTATGAACGGGATTGAGCGCAGTCAGTGGATCCTGAAAGATCATTGCAATCTCGCCGCCTCGAATCTGGCGCAAGCGTTGCTGATTCACGCTCAGCAGATCATCTTCCCTCCACAGAATCGCTCCACCTTCCACCACAGCGGGTGGACTCGGTAGCAGTCCGAGGATGCTCATGGCCGTGACGGACTTTCCAGATCCGGACTCGCCCACAATGGCAAAAACCTCGCCGCGATGAATGTCAAAACTCAACTCGTTGACGGCTTGAACCACGCCATCTTCAGTCTCAAATCGCACGTGTAAGTCCTGCACAGATAACAGCCGCTCACTGCTCGTGTTGCTAGCCACCTTTACTCCTTCACGTCGAGTGCGTCGCGAAGGCCGTCACCAACAAGCAGAAATCCGAGCACCGTCAGCACAATCGCGAGCGCGGGGAAGATCAGCAGGTGCGGCGCAGTTGAGAAGAAGTTCTGTGCCGTTGAGATCATGAGTCCGAGCGACGGAGTTGGTTCCTGAACTCCCACGCCAAGAAAGGACAGCGCCGCCTCGGCCAGCACAGCAGCCCCGATTCCAACAGCCACCAAGACAATGATCGGCTGGATCACATTCGGCAGAATATGTCGCCAGATAATGCGAGGGGCAGGTACCCCAACAGCACGCGCAGCCTCGACGTAGTCGTACTGCTTGGCCTGCAAGAAACCGGCTCGAACCACTCGTGCAGTTGTGAGCCAAGAGGTAAATGCAAGAGTGATGATCACGGCACCCACTCCTTCACCGATGGCTGCAATAAAGGCAAAGGCAAGAATCAGGTAGGGGATTCCTAGGAACACATCGATGATCCGCATGATGATGCTGTCGGTGTGGCGGCCTTTCCAACCTGCTAGCGCACCGAGCGCGATGCCAATCGTCGTTTCAAGAAATACCACCGCGCAGCCAATTAGCAACGAGAGCCTGATTCCATAGATCACTCTCGCAAACAGGTCTCGTCCCAAGTTGTCGGTACCAAACCAATGCTGTGCATCAGGGGTGCTTTTAAAGATCAGGCGCTCTTGGGCTAGCGGATCTTGAACCAAGAACGGCCCGATCAAACCGACAAGGAGCAGAAAGATCACTAGGACTAAACCAAAAATCGCCAGCTTGTTCTTGCTGAATCTCCGCCAAGAGTCCTGACGGAACGAGCGTACGAAAAGCACCTCGTTCAGTCCGTCGCTCATCCCTGATGGGGCATCCTCTGACCTAAACCGAGACCCGGGGATCTCTGAGGGCCGAGAGTGAGGTTTTTGTGAATCGCTCATTGTCCGCCCCCTTCATCAAAGCGAACCCGCGGATCGAACCATGCGTAGCTGATGTCTACGCATAGGTTCACGAGACCGAACACGACGACCACTACCACCGTTAGTCCGAGCAAAACGGGTAGGTCCCTTGCGCTGGCAGCCTGTGCGATCTTCGATCCCAGACCTGGCCAGTTGAACACGGTCTCAGTCAGAATTGCCGAGCCAACTAGTACCCCAAAATCAATCCCGATAAAGGTAACAACGGGGATCATTGCGTTTCGCAGCACATGGCGACTCGTAATCTGCCCTTCTTTCAGACCCTTTGCTCGAGCCGTACGAATGAAGTCTGATTTTCCCACCTCAAGCATGGAACTTCTTGCGAGTCGGGCCACGATGATCGCCGAGACCGATGCCAGCACCACTACTGGAAGAATCAAGTAGGGAAACTCCTCAACTGTCGGGAAAATCCAAGCCACCCACGTGTTTGGTCCTATCCCCTGAACCGGAAGTTGCGCCCACTCCGGCCAGCCCGCTTTGAAAGCATGCACACCGAACACCTGCTGCAAGAGGTAGCCCAAAACGAACACAGGAATTGCGCTGAGTAAGGCCGCTAGAAGGGTGGTGAGGGTGTCCGCAACGGAGTACTTCCGCACTGCTGACAGCACCCCTGCACCAATACCTACGAACGCTTCTACCAAGATCGCCCAGGTTGCTAGGCGCAGACTTGCAGGAGCGCGCTCTTTGATGATCTGCGTAACTGGCTGCCCGTCGGCATAGGACTCTCCAAAGTCCAGCGTCACAATGCGACCGAGGTACTTGACGTATTGCACCACGATGGGTTCATCCAGGCCGTACTTCTTTTCGATGTTCTTCACCACCTGCGGGTCAGGCGTTTTTCCCTTTCCGCCAGCGATCAGTTCGGCCGGGTTATCGGGTAACAGGAAGAACAAGAAGAACAGCAGCGTGACCGCGCCCCACAGCACCAACAGCAGCTGGGCTAAGCGTCGAAGGACGAAGGCGTTCAATGGGGACGAATCTCAAAATCCAGAGAGATCAGGATGGTTTGATGCCGACGTTTTCCCAAGCGATGATGCCCAGAGGTGGTTGCGTGTAGCCCACGACATTGTCGGCGTAGACCTGATCTCCGTTGTACCAGTTGATCGGGACGGTACCGGTGGAGTCGTTCAGCAGGTAGGTCTCTGCGTCTCGATAGAGCTGCGACCGCTTGGCGCTGTCTGGCTCTGACTGAGCTGTATTGACCAGGTCGTCGAATACGGGATCGCTAAATGAGCCCATGTTGTTTCCGCCCACCGAAGCAGTGCTGTACAGGTCAAACATGAAGTTTCCATAGGTCGGGTAATCGGCATACCAACCTGCACGACAGAAGTGGCAGCCGCCTTCAGCCATGGTGCCGAAGTACTTCTCCGAGATGCCATTTAGCTCGGAGTCGATGCCAACCGCCTTCAGGTTTTGTTGAATGATTGCCACCACAGGCTCGTTGCCCGAGTCGGTATTGAAGTCCAAAGTGATCGGTCCGGTGAGTTGGCCTCCAGCCTCTTTCCACTGGGTAATTAGTGCTTTCGCTGCAGTTGGGTCGAAGGTGCAGAACTTGCACAAGCCGGGCTCAAAGCCTGGGATTCCGTTGGGGGTGATGCCAGTCGAGGTAGTCCGAAAGCCCTCGTAGACCTTCTGATTGATTTCATCACGGTCAATCGCCAGCGAGATCGCTTGCCTCAGCAGTGTGTTGTCAACCCCGCCGAGTTGCGGATCGGTGAAGCCAAAGTCGAAGTGATACGAGCCCAACTGCGGCTGACTTGTGGTGTTCTTGTAGGTCTCTGTCGCTGCGGTGAATTGCCCCGATGGGATGGAAGCTGACTGCGTGTTTCCTGCCTCAAAGTCGGTATAGGCCGAGTCCTGAGATTGTGAAATCTTGAACACGAGTTTGTCGAGAACTGCTCTCGTATCTCCGCTGACGTTCCCGGCCCACGAGTCATTACGCACCAGCACCACCTGCTGGTCATTTGCCGCGGCGTCCATCTTGAACGGCCCGTTGCCAATCATGATTCCGGACCCCCAATCATTCTGATCTTTCAGCTTTGAGACCTCTTTCTCAGGGAGTGGTCCAAAGAACGGATGTGACACGATGGCCGGAAAGTCTGCTTGAGGTGCTTCAAGCGTGACCTTCAAGGTCATAGCGCTGTCATCAGCAACGATCGCGGAATCCAGGTTGGTAACGGTTCCGTCCTGAAGAGCAGTCCCACCCTTGACGTAATCGATGAGGTATCCGTAAGGAGAAGCAAACTCGGACTGCCCGTTGCGCACCCAGGCATACGCAAAGCTGGACGGAAGTACTGGGTCTCCGTTTGAGAACTCCAGACCGTCCTTTATTTTGAAAGTGAATTCACTGGAATCGGCGTTTGCTGTCCAAGAGTCGGCGGCGAGACCTTTGAGTTCCGGCGCCTCGGGGTTTGACCAATCAAAGTCGGTGAGCCCGTCGTAGAGTGCCGTCGTGACCTGTGACTCATCGAGAGTCTGCACCAAGCCTGGGTCGTAACTCGTCAGATTCTCTGCGATGAGTTGAGCGCCGTCAGTAAAGGTGGCTCCAGAGTCAGAGCTCTCCGCTTTCTTGTCGCTCGAACACCCCGCTGCGATGACAGCGATTCCTGCGAGGACTACGGCAGATCGCCAGACCATAGAAGTACGTGTCATGCGTGTTCCGATCTAATCGTTGGATGTTGCTGGGTTGCTGGGTTGCTGGGTTGCTAGGTCGCTAGGTTGATTTACGACTGAACTGCGACGCCATCGGTGTTGAGTACAAACCACTTGCCACCGGCGGCCTGACCGGATGCTGAACCTGGCTCGGTGTCACTTGCAAAGAAATACACAGGCTGGCCTTCGATGGTGAGTTGCTCCGAGGCTCCCTGCCCAGTGCTTCCAAGCTTGAGCTTTGACACTGCAGCATCAGCAACGACCCCGCCCTCGGTGAGCACAGGAGGCCACGCTGCTGCACAGGCATCTACGCAGGTAGCTGCACCCGTACCGTCCGGTGTGTAGATGTAAAACACGTGGCCCTGACCATCCGAGAGCACATCGCCCATTCCAGAGGAAACGATCTTTACGTTTACACCCACGTCAACAGCGACTTCGGCGGTGGTGGTTGTTTCGCCGCTCTTGGCAGTAGTGGAAGGAGCGTCCGATGCAGTGCTACTCGTGGCCGAGCCCTCGTCAGATTTGCTGCATCCGGCAAGGCCATTCATGCCCGCAAGCAGGGCAAGTGAAGAGAGGACAATCACCATGCGTTTGTTCAATGGCATAGACATTTCTAGGCTCCTTTTTTGAGCTGCACGAAGGGAAGAACTGAATACCAAAGACTGTAGAGCGGATCGCTGCAGAGTGAGGCTGACTCTAGATATACCCACCTGACTTTTGTGCCAATCTGTCAGTAGTTAGCCCGGCTTCGGAGCTACAAAGAACGAAGAAATGGTGATGTCATGACCGAGGAGCGATCAATTGACCTTTTGGATGGAGATTTCTACGTCAACGATCCGTACTCCACCTATGCGTGGATGCGTGAGCAGGCTCCGGTGTACTGGGACTCCACCAACGAACTCTGGGGCATTTCGCGACATGCGGACATCGTCGAAATAGAGAAACAAAAAGCTCTCTTCATCAACTCCGACCAGAACAAGGGAGGCTATCGGCCCAATATTCCTGCCGATCCTGCCATCATCGGATTGGATGATCCCGTCCATCAGATGCGTCGCAGTCTGGTCGCTCGTCGCTTTACGCCGAAGGCAGTTGCAACTTGGGAAGACCACGTTCGCGAAGTCGTGACGAGCCTGTTGGACCAAGCATTCGCCCATGGTGGCTCAGTCGAGGTGATCAGTGAGATTGCTGCCCCGTTGCCAGCCGAGATGATTGGCCTGCTTCTGGGATTCAGTGAAGACATGTGGCCCAAGCTGATGGATTGGTCGGAGCGAACAATCACCCTTGGCGGTGGTCCCGGGTATCACCAAGAGGACAACATCGCTGCAGTGATGGACTTTGCAGCGGCAGCGGCCGAACTCTACGAGGCCAAAAAACTCAACCCTGCCGATGATGTCATGACGGTTTGGACCACAGCCGAAGTGCCTGGTTGCCCGTTTGGGGTGGAGGAAGTGATCTCTGACTCGCTATTGCTACTCGACGGTGGGGCAGAAACCACAAGAACCGTGATAGCTCGCACCCTGTTGGAGTTGGCAGCCCGGCCCGAGCAATGGGAACTGCTGAAGTCGGGTGCAAACC
>WLLG01000135.1 GCA_009700815.1 Actinomycetota bacterium | reverse complement strand
GGGGTACGTACCTCGGGCTCAGGATTTGCAGACTTCTTTGAACCACTGGCTGCCTTTTTGGAGCCACTCTTGGCTGAGATCTCGGCCGTGGCTGCGATTGCAGCCTTGCCTGATTTTGTGGCCGTGCTCGATTTTGTAGCAGTACTTGATTTTGTAGCCTTGCCGTTCTGTGACCCTTTAGCTTCTTTTGAGCTGACCTCAATCGGGTTCTTCTCGTGTTCCTTGCGGTATACCGAACGCGTGATATAGCTGTTTGTTCCAATACGGCAGAAGTTCTGAGTACACCAATACAAAGCCATGCCGGCGGGGAACCCAAACGAGAAGATGGGCAAGAAGAAGGGCATGAACTTCATGATCATCTGTTGCTGAGGGTTCACGTTTGAGGAGGTATTACGCGACTGCAACTGATGATTCTGGAAAAGTCCGGTAGCTAGCATGATGCCCAGCAAAGCGAGGTAGGGAATAGCGAGTATCAAGCCAAGTTTGAGTGCCTGGCTTGCTGACAGTGAGAGGTCCATCCCAAGGAAATTCATCCTTGAGGTCGTACTCAATGCTTTATACAACTGGGTAGATTCATTCAAGTGCTTTGGGTGAAAGAACTGATCGCTGAAGATCCAAGGCGTCATCTCCTCCCCTTTCTGCACCTGAGCCAGAATCTGCCCGGTACCTGTTCCTAGGCCACCATCGCGAACAGTCAATCCTCGGATGAGCTGGTACATGATGATGAAGACTGGCATCTGGGCCACCATGGGTAGGCAGCCACCGAGCGGGTTGATGGAATTCTCTTTATAGAAGGCCATCAACTCAGCGTTGAGCTTCTCTCGGTCGTTCTTGTACTTCTCCTGGATCCGCTTCATCTCTGGTTGCATGCGCTGCATCTGCAGCATCGACCGTGTGCTCTTTACGGTCAGTGGCGTTATGAGGGCCATGACCAACACCGTGAGCGCCATGATCGAGAATCCGTACCCAAACCAAGGACGAATCCCCTCTGGTACGAGCACATAAAAAAAGTTCAGTACAGATGCGAGAGCATCAAAAAACTGTTCGAACATCAGCAGGCCTTCTGGCTGGGTGGCTGGGGGACAGGAGTTGAAGGGTGATCGAGACAGGTAGCGTTCGTAGAACCTGGAACGGGGTCATAGCCCTGACCGCCCCAAGGCTGGCAACGTAGTAACCGCCGAAGCCCCAGCACGGATCCCCGCAACGCTCCATGTTGCTGCACTGCCTCTGCTGCATAGGTCGAACAACTTGGTGTAAACCGACAGGGCGAGGGTCGGCCTTCTCGGGCGAGCTGATAGAAGCGAATGACCGTTAAACAAGCGCGAGCGACAAGAGAAGGTCTGATAGTTAACGCATCAACCACTTCTGATTGCGTTCCAACTGTCATCGGTTCACTCGTATCATCTCTCAAAACGATCGGGTTCTGGGCTGGAATCACTAGTTCCGGTACCTGTTTGCTTGCTGAGAACTACCTGCTTACTCAAAGCTTCTTGCAGGTTGCCTCTAAGCTCTTTCATTGAGCACCCAACAGCAGGGGGGTGAACAATGACCAAATAGGGCGCTGATTCAAACACATTCGCCTGTTCCAACTGCACTGCAGCATGTCGAATCTGGCGGCGGAGGCGGTTTCTAACCACCGCATTGCCAACTTTGCGGGAGATGGCAAACGCCAAAGCCGGCCGCGCTCTTCCTGTCGGGCTCGCTCTGACCACCGTAAGTGGCCCGCTACGGGACCGAACTGCGCCTCGGCCGAACTCCCGGAAGACTGCACGCTCGTGTATCCGGTCGATCAGGCAGACAGACGCTGACGGCCCTTGCGGCGCCTTGACTTAATGATGGCTCGACCAGCGCGGTCGGACATACGGTGGCGAAAGCCATGCTTACGGGCACGGCGTCGTTCGTTCGGCTGGTAGGTACGCTTCACAGAAACTCCAAAAGACTACGAACAGATTGTTCATCTGCTCCATGAACCTGATCAGTAGATGAGTCCACTAAGCAGGCCGGCTACCTGGGGCAAGCGTCGTCGGTTTACCGGACGCTAACGGCATTGGTTCGAAAGCAGAACGCGAATAGTTGCCCCGGGGACACCCGGACTCCAGAGGATAGGTTGCTCAGCCTCGCTCTAGCAACTATCTAATCCAATGGCTAATCCAATGGTTAATCCAGTGGGACAAAAGTCACCACTCAATTTGCTAGGACCTTGGCCACTCACTAGCGTTTACAGACTTTAGAGCGACGAAGTTATCCACAGAGTGTGGACGTAGTTGTGGACGGAATCAGACTACAGCAGAGTTTTAGCTTGGTTCTAGGCAAGTTTTCTAAGCAGTAGCATCCGAGCACTGAGTATTTGTTCAACAACGCTGCACAACCCCGAGGGAAGAAGGCAACATTGGGAGGAGAGGGAGCAAAGATCTGGGCCTCTGCTGCACCCTTGCTCGCACTTCAAGTTAGCGACAGCGTCTGGAGTTCGACTTTTCAGGATATGACTGGAATCGAGATCGTTGACGACATTCTGACAGTCTCGGTTCCGAGTCAATTGGTCCGCCAGCGTATCGAACAGCGCTATGTCGAACTGCTGCTCTCTGCTTTGACAGACGCCGGATATCCCGATCTCACCCTGGTTATCGAAGTCGAGATTGACACACTGCAACCAGAGCCAGAGTCCGCCGAATCACAGAACGGATCTGTATCTAACGAAGCCGCCGCTGTGACAGCCGGGTCATCTACAGGAGCGGCTCCACAAGCCAATGCTGCGCGCCGCTACACCTTTGACACCTTCGTTATTGGCCAATCCAACCGCTTCGCACACGCCGCAGCCCTGTCAGTTGCCGAAACACCAGCGCGCAGCTACAACCCTTTGTTTGTCTACGGGGACGCTGGCCTCGGCAAAACGCATCTGCTGCAGTCCATTGCCAACTACGTCCGCGAGAACTACCCGCAGTACAAAGTTCGCTATCTCTCCACAGAGACTCTGCTCAACGAGTTCGTTGACGCTATTCGCAAGAACTCGCAGCCTGAATTCAAGCGGAGATACCGAGAGATCGACGTTCTACTCGTAGACGACATTCAGTTTATGGAAGGGAAGGAGCAGCTACAGGAAGAGTTCTTTCATACTTTCAACACCCTGCACGAGGCTCAACGACAGATCGTTTTGTCCTCGGATCGGCCACCAGATGCGATAGCAACCCTTGAAGATCGGCTTCGTAGTCGATTCAAGATGGGCCTCATCACCGATATTCAGCCACCCGACTTCGAGACCCGGCTGGCTATTCTGCTCAAAAAGGGTGAGCAGTCGAACACAAAGGTTCCCGCTGACGTACTTGAGTTCATTGCTACCAATATCACCTACAACATCCGTGAACTCGAAGGTGCACTCATCCGAGTCAGTGCTTACGCTGCACTCAATAATGAGCAACTGACAGTAGAACTTGCTGAAATCATCCTTGCCGACTCCATCAGTGCCACGAAACCCCGGCAAATCACTGCTAGTTATATCAGCGAAAAAACAGCAGAGATGTTTGGCGTAGAAGTGGAACAGCTCCGCAGCAAGAGTCGGACCCGTGACTTAGTACATGCCCGACAAGTTGGCATGTATGTCTGTCGAGAACTTACTGACCTCTCCTATCCGCAAATCGGCAAGGAATTTGGTGGACGTGATCACACCACAGTGATCCACGCTTACGACAAAATCTCGAACCTGATGCAAGAGCGTCGCAAAACCTACGACGACGTCACTCTGCTCATCCAACAGATCCTGGCTCGATGATGACTACACAAGTGGTCATACCCAGGCCGTTGGGAGCGGGATCGCGACCGCGATGGGAGCGGGATCGCGACCGCGATGGGAGCGGGATCGCGATGTGATTCAGAATCTGAAACAACACTGCTCATACACAGACATCGATGAAATTTCAAAGCTGTCTAGTGGATTACCAAATCGGGTTGTGGACAGCCCACCCATACAGTCTCTGGCCTGCACTAGGTTTCCCACAATCCACAGGCCCAACTACTACTACCACTGGATGAATAACAAAAAGACGCCAGTAGTGGGGAAAGCGAGTAATCGTGAAATTTCGTTGTGAACGCGAAGAATTGTCAGAAGCGTTGGGGCTCGCTCAACGCGCAACATCACCACGGCCATCCAATCCGATTCTCGGCAATTTGCGCCTCCACTTGGTTGGAAATCAACTCACCGTCACAGGTGGCGACTTATCAATCACTATCACGAGTGTCATTACCGTCGGTGGAGAGACTGATGGAGTAGCTGTTCTGCCTGCGAAGTTGATCAACGACATTGTTCGTTCCTTCGAAAGTGGAGCCGTAGAGATCGATACCGAATTCGAAGATGGTCGGGCTCGCATCAGTTCTGGTCGCTCAAACTTTGAGTGCAATATGAGTCCAGCCGAGGAATACCCTTCGGCTGCTGATCTAGATGGTGAGCCCATCACACTTGGTGCCGGCGATCTAGCTGAGGGTCTTCGTCAGGTAGTCAAGGCAGCCTCAAATGACGAATCACGACCAATCCTGACGGGTGTATTGCTCACCACCGAGGGAACTGGCTTGCGAATGGTCTCGACTGATTCGTATCGACTCGTGGTGCGGGATCTTCCTGGCACGACTCAGTTGCCTGTCGGCGAAAAAGTCATCGTGCCCTCTCGAGCACTCAATGAACTTTCTCGCTTTCTTACCGAGGAAGACGATGTGAAGGTCACCCTCGGCGATCGCGACATTTCGTTTGAAGTGGGAACCCTTCGACTCAGCACCAAGTTGATCGAAGGTGAGTTCCCGAATTATGAAAATCTCATCCCCGATTCGCAACCCAATCGACTACAAGTTGAGCGGCTAGCGCTCCTTGCAGCAGTCAAGAGAGTCCGGTTGATGGCACGCGATCCCAATACACCAATTCGCCTGACCATGGCAGCGGATTCCTTGGAACTACGGGCCACCACGCCAGACGTTGGTGAGGCTTCAGAACAAATGGATGCGATCTATTCAGGTGAAGAACTTCAGGTTGCATTCAATCCTGAGTACTTGATCGATGGCCTAGAGGTCACGCCCGGCGACGAAATCACTCTCGGGACCGTAGATGGACTCAAGCCGGCATTGTTACGTCCAGTTGATTCTGGGGACTTCTTGTACTTGCTGATGCCAGTTCGAGTTACCTGAGTCTGATTTCGAGCAGGCAACATGCACCTTCGCCATTTATGGCTCAAGGATTACCGGTCATATGAATCAGTAGATTTGGAGCTGACATCGGGAATCTGTGCGGTTCTGGGACCAAACGGTGTTGGTAAATCTAATTTGTTAGAAGCAGTCTCGTATCTGGCGCTGCTTGAATCCTTTCGAGGGGCTCCAACCGACGCGATGATCCGTGCCGGTGCATCCCAGGCCGTGGTGCGCGGAGAAGTCCTCGAAGTTCAGCGCGAACAACTGATCGAGGCTGAGCTGCTGCGCACTGGACGAAACCGGGTTTTGGTGAATAAGCAGCGAGTTGTACGAAGCAGCGATCTGAACACCGCACTGCGAGTCAGCGTGTTCTCACCTGACGACCTTGAGATGGTCAAGGGGGGACCGGCTGGCAGACGGAATTATCTCGATCAGCTCTTAGTGACCTTGGATCCGAAGCATCATGGGATCAGATCCGAGTTCGAGAAATCCCTGCGTCAGCGCAACGCATTACTCAAACAAAGCAGAGGACGTCTCGATGAGGCAGCTGAGTTCACCCTCGAGGTATGGGACACCAAACTTGTGGAGAGTGGTGAAAAGCTTGCCGACCTGCGGTCGGAGCTAGTCGAACAACTCGCACCCCTCGTGCGGCAGGCCTATACAGATGTAGCTTCCGATCGGGCAGCCACAGAGTTACGCTACGAAGCGCCCTGGCGGCCAGGTGGTCTTGCGGCTGCATTACACGCTGTTCGAAGTGATGAGCTCCGGCGAGGGTTGACGCTTGTTGGACCACATCGAGATGATCTATTCCTTGAACTCAATGCCATGCCGGCACGCACGCACGCATCCCAAGGTGAACAACGATCAATTGCTCTCGCACTCCGACTAGCCGCTCACCGACTCGTCCTAGAGGTGACCAAAACAGCACCGGTTCTCCTACTTGACGATGTGTTCTCTGAGCTCGATCCGTACCGGTCAGCTGCGTTGTTGCGGTCCCTTCCCCAGGGACAGACATTGTTGTCTACCGCTTCGGGGCTGCCACCTGAGGTCGTTGCGGCCCAAGAGATTCACATTGCCTCAAGTACTCGTCGCCTTCCAGAGATGGCTACTGGCCACGAAGTAAACGAGTAGCGGGCGCCAGGGAGTACGGTCGGGTATGTCTTGGGAGCCACTTT
>WLLG01000134.1 GCA_009700815.1 Actinomycetota bacterium | reverse complement strand
TCCGAGCGGACTCATCGAAGAATCCTCCTCGAGTCGAACCCGCCAAGAGCGAAGCAGCGGTGGCCGATCGAGTACCTGGGAGTCCACCTCTTGGTCTGATACTGGCTCAGGAGTTGGGCGCGGATCTGGCTTAGCTAAACCGAAACCACCCTCGCCTACAAAGGCCCACGAGCTGAACTTCAAGGTGGGTGATGACGTGCGCCACAACGTGTGGGGCGAAGGCGTCATCTTGATGGTCGAGGGTGCGGGAGATAAAGCAGAGGCAGTAGTTCACTTTGGCTCTGTTGGAGAAAAGCGGCTGCTCTTGTCTTGGGCACCATTGGAGAAAGCATGACCATTCCCCGTTCCTTCCTCGGCCGTGCCGACTTGGCGCTTCGGCGTTCCGCCACCCTTGCCGACCTCATGATGCGTCTTGCCGAGATGCACGGTGAGAAGCTGTTTGTGACCGAAGAGGACGAGACAGGTCTTTCTCGTCGGATCACCTACGCACAAGCTTCCGAACAGGTAGCTGCTTGGACCAGAGCTATTCGAGCCCTCAGCGAACCCGGCCGCCCCGTGGTGATTGCAACTGCCAATGGGATTGATCAGTTCATGTTGTGCCTAGCTGTCTCTGCTGCCGGTGGGCTACCGGCGCCAGTGAACCCCCAGATGTCCCAAGCCGAGGTTGATCACGTTATTGCTGACTCAGGTGCGAGTTTAGTGATTCGTACTCCCGATGAACTGCCTGTGGTCGAGGGGTCGACAGTGCTCGCAACTCCAGGCCCTGAAGATGTTGCAGCGCTCTTTTACACCTCTGGAACCACGGGTAAACCAAAGGGTGCAGAACTCAGTCATCAGGCGCTAGTTGGGCAGGTCTCGGTGGCCGCAATGTGGCCGTTCACCCTGCGCCACGACGAACTCGTCTTGGCCCTGCCGGTAGCGCACATCATGGGGTTCGTTGCTCTCATGGGCCCCGCAGTGGCAGGGATTCCCATCTATTTCATGCAGCGTTTCTCGCCGAGACGGACCCTGCAGATTATCGAGCACCGCCGATGCTCAGCGTTTATCGGGGTGCCAGCGATGTATCGGACCTTATTAGAAGCAGGTGCTGCCGAGGCAGACCTGAGTTCGATTCGGGTCTGGATAAGCGGCGCAGATGTCATGCCAGCTGACCTTGCTCTCAAGTTCAAGTCCTTTGGGGCTTCGGCAACGTTGCCGGGCCTTGGCCCTATTGGCGAAGCTGCATTCGTAGAGGGCTACGGCATGGTCGAGGTAGGCGGAAACGTGGCCACCAAACTCTCGCCGCCAATGTTGCCGATCGGTCTTGGCGATTCGCTAGGCCTGTCGATGCCGGGCTGGAAGTTCAAAGTGGCGGATCGCTCAGGTAGGGGAGTGCTGCCCGGACAAGTGGGCGAATTGCAGCTGAAGGGGCCCGGAGTGCTTAAGGGGTATTGGGGCGATGCTCATGCCAGCAGCGAGGCCCTTACCGAGGACGGCTGGCTGCGTACGGGTGACCTTGTCCGATCGGGCCCTTTTGGGACAGTGATGTTTCACGGCCGAGCCAAGGCCGTGATCAAGTCGGGTGGCTATTCGGTGTATCCGGTAGAGGTAGAGGCCGATATTGAGGAACACCCAGATGTGCTCGAAGCGGCAGTGGTAGGAATCCCAGATGCCAAGCTTGGCGAGGTTCCCGTTGCCGCAGTTCGACTGCGTCCCAAGGCCAAGGTGACTCCGCAAGAGTTGGTGGTGTGGGCAGGTGTTCGCATGGCTCAGTACAAAGCGCCTCGTCGCATTCTGATCGTCGAGGAACTTCCCCGAACCGGCACCCGCAAAATTCAGCGGGATCGCTTGCTGCCACTTTTCACTGAGTGACGTCCCTGCTCGGCGCTAGCAGGGAGCGGTTCTAGTAGGTAGAGCCGCCAGCAAGGAGCGCAGCTACCAGCTAGCCGCCACCGTTGGTCGTGATCTTGTCATCTGGCCGCAGGTCAATCGTCAGATTCCCTGCCTTGTCGATTCTCCAGGAGTACTGATCTAGCCCTTGCCCGTTTGCGGGAAAGGTGATGTCTCTGCAGATCTGTCCCTGCTCACGCTCAGCACCACTCGCAGCTGACCGCTCCTCGAACACTTTGCCCTCAGCGGACCAAACCAGAAAGCAGTTTTCGGGTGCTCCAGGCGCTGCAGCATCGAAGGCAACCCACCGTATTGCCGGATCCTTACCAAAATGGTTGACCGCAATGGGCCGCTGCTGCCCCCGACCAGAAACATCGCTAAACAGAAGTGGCCCCTGCGTGTTGATTTGGGTCGAGAGTCGCACTGCATTGCCGGCATCGAAGACGTCGTCGCCAAGACGAAGTTGTGTTGCAGTTTCGTTCCCGCCGGCAAGGGCAAGCATGCCCCAAGCAAGACCAATTGCAATCACTACAGCCCCAACCCCAAGGCTGATTGCGATGAGTTGTTGTTTGCCTGAACGGCGTTCTACTGGCATGAGTACCGTTAATTCTGCACTGTTCGAGCCCAAAATGCAGTTCGAGCCAAAATCTGATTTTGCTCTCGATATGAGATGCAGGCCCCGAGGCGTTTAGGATCCCCCGCCGGGTGCATGAGTACAGATTGTGCACCCTCGAGTAGCGCACCGGCGTTATTCGACGGGCCGATGGCCGAGCAGAAAGGCACACGAGGGTGGACCTCTTCGAGTACCAAGGAAAACAATTCTTTGCTTCTTTCGACATTCCAGTGTCAAAGGGCGAGGCAGTAACCACAGTGGAGGATGCAGTAGCTGCAGCCGGCCGCATTGGCCAGTACCCAGTGGTAATCAAGGCACAGGTGCAAGTAGGTGGCCGTGGCAAAGCTGGTGGTATCAAGCTGGCCAACACCGCCGAGGAAGTACGAGAGTACGCCTCAAACATTTTGGGCATGGACATCAAGGGCCATACCGTCAATGTGGTCTGGATCGAAGTGGCTTCTGATATTGCGGAGGAGTACTACGCCAGTTTCACTCTGGACCGTTCGGCCAAGAAGCATCTTGGGATGCTCTCTGCCGAGGGTGGCGTCGAGATCGAGGCGGTAGCCGAAGAGAACCCCGATGCAATCGCCAAGATCTGGATTGATCCGGTGGATGGTCTTGATGAGCCAACCGCACGAGCTTGGGTCAAAGCAGCCAATCTGAACCCAGCAGCCGAGGATGGCGCAGTAGACATACTGTTGAAGCTGTACCGGGCCTACACCGAGGGCGATGCCGATCTGGCAGAGATCAACCCTCTTATTCTGAAGCCAACCGGCGAGGTTCATGCACTCGATGCCAAGGTGACCTTGGACGACAATGCAATGTACCGCCATGAGTGGACAGAGTATGAAGCCACTCAAGAGCGCGACTCGCGTGAGCAGGCCGCACACGAAAAGGGCCTTCAGTACGTGGGCCTTGACGGGTCGGTAGGCATCATCGCAAACGGTGCTGGTCTAGCAATGAGCACCCTTGACGTGGTCAACCAGGCTGGCGGGAAGCCAGCAAACTTCCTAGATATCGGCGGCGGTGCAAATGCCGACGTGATGGCCGGAGCACTTGAGGTCATCAACAACGACCCTGCAGTCAAGGCAATCTTCATCAACATCTTTGGCGGAATCACCCGCGGTGAAGAAGTTGCGAACGGCATTATCGAAGCGCTCGGAAGAGTCACCATTGAGTCACCCATCGTGATTCGCCTTGATGGCACCAACGCAGAAGAGGGCAGAGCAATTCTTGCCCCGCACCTGTCCGATCAACTGCAGATGCAGCCGACGATGCTTGAAGCAGCCAGCAAGGCTGTTGAACTCGCCGCTAGCCGCTGACAACAGCCCACAAGAAAAAGGTCAGAATCAGATGAGCATCTTTGTAGATGAGAACACCAAGGTCCTGTATCAGGGACTTACTGGAAGCCAGGGCCGTTACTACGGCCTCCTGAACCGCGAATACGGAACTCAGGTCGTGGCTGGAACGAACCCGAAGAAGGCAGGTGAGGATGTCGATGGCATTCCGATCTTTGCCTCGGTTGCAGACGCAGTAGCCGAAACAGGTGCGACTGCTAGCTGCATCTTTATTCCCGCTGCCGGTGTACGCGCCGCCATTATGGAAGCAGCCGAGGGAGGCATTGAGTTCATCGTGTGCATCACCGAAGGTGTGCCCGCACAAGATGAGGCTTGGTTCTTCAACAAAATCAAGCGTGATTTCCCAGGCGTACAGCTGCTTGGGCCGAACTGCCCGGGCATCATCAGCCCCGGAAAATGCAATATCGGAATCACTGCCGGACACATTGCCAAGAACCCTGAGCCCGGTGCCAAGAACGTTGGCATCGTGAGCCGTTCGGGAACGCTGACCTATCAGGCCCTGTATGAGTTGCAGTCGCAGAACATTGGTGTGACTACCTGCGTTGGCATTGGTGGCGACCCGGTTCCCGGAACCAGCTTCATTGATTGCCTTGAGCGCTTCCAAGCAGATGATGAGACCACTGCAGTCATGATGATCGGTGAGATCGGTGGCTCGGCCGAAGAAGAGGCCGCGGAATTTATCTCTTCACATATGACCAAGCCTGTGGTTGGTTACATTGCTGGTCAGACTGCTCCTCCTGGAAAGAAGATGGGCCATGCGGGTGCCATCGTGTCGGGCGGTAAGGGCACTGCAGCAGCCAAGATGGATGCCATGAAGGCCGCCGGTGTGAGCGTCGGTGCAAATCCAACCGAAGCTGGCCTGCTCATGGTTGACGTGGTCAAGGGCCTGTAAAGCAACAAGATGAACTTCAGTCACTGACTGGCGGATCTGCTGGCAGGCACCGAGTGCCTGCTAGCAGATCCCATGAAGTCATAGGGCTGATAGTTTCAGCGCATATGCGACTAGCCGTACTCGCCTCTGGAAGCGGGACCCTTCTTGATGCGATGGCCCGGGCGGGCTTGCCGATTGACCTAGTGATGGTGGATCGTCACTGCGCAGTTGAGCAGATCGCTGCTGAGCATTCTCTGCGGTGTGTTCTTATTGAACGCACAGATTTTTCACCGAACTTTGATCGCGAGCGCTACACGGACAAGGTGCTAGATCAGCTGAGCATTGAGCGAATCGATCTCGTCGCCATGGCAGGGTGGGGAACGATCCTCACATCCTCCGCTTTCAAGGCCTACCCCGATCGCATCCTCAACACGCACCCCTCGCTACTACCGGCCTTCCCTGGATGGAATGCAGTTGAGGCGACCTTGGCCTATGGGGCAAAGGTGACCGGATGCACTGTTCACCTGGCAACCGAGCAGGTCGATGCTGGACCGATCCTTGCCCAAGAGGCGGTAGATGTGCTGCCGGGCGACGACCAAACAACTCTGCATGAGCGCATCAAGGCAGTAGAGCGCCGACTCTATGTCGAGACGATTCAAACCATTCTTCAACGAGAGCGAGTGTCATGACTGAATCCCCCAAACCGAGAGCGTTGTTGTCTGCGTATGACAAGACGGGAATGGTCGAATTTGGTCGAGCCCTAATCGACTTGGGCTGGGAACTGGTCTCCTCGGGTGGAACTGCGCGGGTCTTGGCAGAGGCTGGCTTGACCGTTATTCCCACCGAGGATGTCACCGGTTTTCCAGAGATGCTGGGGCACCGTGTCGTCACGCTGCACCCAGCAATTCACGGTGGAATTCTGGCCGATCGTACCGATCCGTCGCACGTGGCAGATATGGAGACGTACTCCGTGACTGCCATTGACCTCGTGGCCGTCAACCTCTACCCGTTTAGCTCCGACCCATCGATTGAACTCATTGATATTGGCGGTCCGGCAATGGTGCGTGGTGCGGCAAAGAACCACTCACAGGTGACCGTCTTGGTGAACCCAATCGATTACGAGGTGGTGTTGAGTGAGTTGCGGACAGGTGGTGCTGTTACAGACGTCACCCGCCGCCGCCTGGCTCGAGATGCGTTCGCTCACACTGCCGCTTATGACGCAGCGATTGTTGCTTGGTTTGACGGCCAAGGGGCGGGTGAACTGCCCGAGACTGGCCCGTTGCCGAAGACGCTTCATCTGTCGGCGACGCGAAGTCAAGAACTTCGCTATGGCGAAAATCCGCATCAGGTTGGAGCGCGATATTCCTTCCCCGGAGGGGGTTGCTGGGACCTTGCTGAGCAGCACGGAGGCAAGGAGATGTCGTACCTGAATATGTATGACGCTGATGCCGCCTGGAGGTTGGTGTGTTCTCTGGGTGAGCTTCCTGCTGCCGTTGTAATCAAACACGCGAACGCTTGCGGGGCGGCTGTAGATGCCGACATCACCTCGGCATATATCCGAGCTCACGAAGGCGACCCCACCTCTGCGTTTGGCGGCATTGTGGCAGTTAATCGCGTGGTGCCAGTGGCCCTAGCCGAAGCACTAGCCCCCGTGTTTACCGAG
>WLLG01000133.1 GCA_009700815.1 Actinomycetota bacterium | reverse complement strand
TGGCGCGCAAGCTCTCGATGCTCGGAGCCAGCAACTACCTCAGGCAGATATCGCTCTGGCTCTCCAACTGCAGCGAACTCGAGCTGCTTTTGCAGGACGCGCTTAGCAGCATCATTGATTCGCTCAGCCGAAACTCTGCCTGAGCGAAGGAGTCTGGGCAAGGCGCGGAATCGCCAACGAAAGGGCATTTCGACGTCCATCCCAGCGTTGGCTGCTGCTGCCGGGTTACGAATTCCCCATGTGAAATCCGAAATGACGAAACCATCGAACCCCCAATCCTGCTTCAGAGTCTGGGTTATGAGTTTCTGGTGTTGCCCGCAGGGGCTGCCGTTCACGGAGTTATAAGCAGTCATGACTCCCGCTACACCTGCCTCAACACACCTTTTGAAGTGGGGGAGGTAGAGGTCTGTCAGGTCACGCTCATCAATGCGGACATCTAGCCATAGACGCGAGTTCTCCATGCTGTTGACTGCAAAGTGCTTCACGCAAGCCATCACATGTCGTTGTGTCCCCTCAATGAGAGCAACTCCCATTTCTCCAAGCAGGTAGCTGTCCTCTCCGTAGGTCTCTTGAGCGCGTCCCCAAGCTGGATGCCGGAGCAGATTGATGCAGACGCCAGCAAATAGGTTGGCTCCCTGAGTGCGTGCCTCTACTCCGATCGCATCTCCGATGCGGCGCTCGAGGGTTGGATCAAAGCTTGCACCACGAGCCATGGGAGAGGGGAAAGCAGTGGAGTGATACATAACGACGCCACGGGGGCCATCGGTGAAACGCAGGCCCGGAATACCGAGTCTCTTGACGGCCCCAGCAACCACGGGAACCCCGTTATAGCGCTTTGACATGTCGCGCGTACCCCTAATGAATGGACCATCTCCAGACATCAGAAGCATGCGTTCTTGCATGGAGAGTGACCTCAGCAGTCGATCAACTTCGGCTTCGACCTCTGAGTTCGAGCGAGGAGTCGCAGTTCGGAAGGAACTAAAGGCAGCCGCTGCTGCGTCTTTCGGTGAGCGAGTCTTGTCTTGCTTTGCCTGTGGGGTCGACCCTAAGAGTCTCGCTCGGACAGACATGTTCCGTTTCTTTGTCATGAAGAACCTCCGGTACGACCCTCTCGCCGACACTGCTTCGGCAGAGGGGTGCTTGATTATGGTTCAGAAGGTTGGATGGGCCCGATTGCGAGTGAAAAGATTATCAAGGGTGACGTCTGCCAAGCCGATTAGAGTCGGGTCGTTCTCTCATCGGGGGTTAAACACATTGTCCACTCATTCGGATCCTGCAGACAGTGCCGCTTCGGCAAGTATGAATAAACGAGAGACAGCCACAGGGATATCGCGCATGTCTGCACCATTCGAGGCCGCACAGGAGGCTGTGCAAAGTGCTTCCGCTTCCTTGAGAGCTGCTGGCGTTGAGCCCGTCCTCTTTGTCGCCTATGCCGCATCCACCTATGACCCAGAACTGCTAGCGGAGGGATTTGGACTGGCTGCTGCGGGGGTGCCGCTTATTGGGTGCTCAACCGCTGGAGAGATTGCAACCGGTGGTGCAGACGATGGCGGTGTTGTTGTGTTCGCTCTGGGTGGTGACGGATTTGCCGTCGAGGTCTCCTGCCAGGAAGTGAACGACGGCGATCTTCGCAGCGCTGGGTCTGAGGTTGCCGGCTGCGTGGAGCAGTTAGCTAGGCGCGAATCCACGGTGTTACTGCTGCTTTCTGATGGCCTTGCCGGCGATCAACAGGAGGTCGTTCGGGGGGCTTATGACCGAGTTGGCGCCGAGGTTCCCCTAGTTGGCGGATGTGCGGGTGATGGTCTTCGAATGGAGCGAACGACTCAGTTCTTCGGCTCAGTGGCGCTGACAAATGCAATCGTCGCAGCGGCCATCACCTCGGACGGCCCAATCGGCATCGGGGTAAGTCACGGTTGGCGTTCAACTGGCGGATCTATGACGGTGACCAAGTCCTCTGGGGTAGTCGTCGAGACGCTTGATGATGAGCCAGCACTTGACACATACCTCAACCGCCTAGACGCACCCGCCGAGGTGCGAGTCGACGCTGCAGCATTTACTGACTTTGCTGCCACACGACCTATTGGTTTGATCAGGCGCAACCGTGATGAGATTCGCTTCGTAGCCAAGGCCGACTTCGAGAACCGAACCTTTACTTGCTTTGCCGAGGTACCGCAGGGGGGATCAGTGTCAATTATGGAGGGGGATGCCGAGTCAGTATTGGGTGCCACCGATGCGGCATGTTCAGGCGCAGTTGAAACATTTCAGGGAAGCCCACCCAAGGGCTTTATGGTTTTTGATTGCATAGCCCGCAAAGGCGTGCTCGGCGAGGGCATTCAGAGAGAGATCAGTCAGATCGCGGATGGGGCAGACGGAGCAGCCGTAGCTGGTTTCTACAGCTACGGTGAATTTGCTCGGACCTCCGGTTCTAGTGGTTTCCACAACCAGACTCTCGTCGTGTTGGCATTGGGGTAACCGAGTGCCCTCAGCCCCGTGGTCCACTGTTCAACTAGCCGAGTTCCTCGAGGTTTTCGAGCTGCTCGAAATGCTGGACGGTGTAAATATGACTCGAATCGCAGTTGATCGAGTCGCTGCTGCCCTTGATGCTGAAGTAGTAGCACTTCTCATTGACGAGACGGTTGTTCGTTGCCTTGGATTTCCTGCAGATGCTGTCCCCGTAAAGCTGCTTCGAAATGCCGCCGAAGTTCGGTTCTCGATACTGCAAGTGCCTGGGATCGGCGAGGTCCACTCGGTGAGCGCGGCTGTGTCGACTGCGGGCTGCACGATGGTGGTGTTGCGAGCAGGCAATCCTTTCGACAAAGAAGAAGAGACGCTTGTTCGCTCGATGGCTCGAGCACTCGGTCTTGCAATGACTGCCACAGACAGGCTGACCGAGAGTCGGATGCTGGCAGAGCGCTTAGCAGAGCGGCAGTATCTGAGCGACCGGCTTGCGCAGATTCAGAAGTCAATCTCACATCGTGCGCCGCTTCAAGAAGTCATGGACAGCATCACTCAAGGTGCTGCCGAACTTCTGAGCGCTGACGTGGTCGGGCTTCGAGTAGTCGGCCTAGGGGAAGGGGCTGACGCGATTGCATCGCTCGCTGGTTATCCCGGAGAGGGATTAGCTCACTTTCGATCCATTCCACTAGATCAAGGGTTTTCTGGTCGTGCCTTCACTGAGGGCGTTCTCGTCTCTACCATGGATTTCCCTGCTGATGCGGCGGCGCTTGGAAGTGCCCCCGAGGCGTTTATCGAAGCCGTAATGGCCGCACCGGTGCATCATGACGGGCACATAGTTGGGGTTATCAACGTGGCCTCACGTGAGGTTGGTCGCATCTTCACTCCGCCAGAAGAAGAGATCCTGCTCCGTCTTGCAGATCATGCTTCGCTCGCAGTCACTGATGCTGCAGCTATTCACGCTCTTCGTGATTCCCTCGAAGGGGAACGGTTCAAGGCTAGCCATGATGCGCTGACTGCTTTACCAAACCGAACCACCGTGCTCGAAATGATCGAGTACGAGCTGGATCACACTGCCCGAGGAGTACCCCTGTCGGTGTTGTATATCGACGTTGACCGGTTCAAGCTCCTCAACGACATGTATGGACACTCCTTTGGCGACAGAGTCCTTATCGAAGTCGCCAGTCGTCTGCGAAGTGCAGTGCGAGAGGAGGACCTTGTCGGTCGACTAGCTGGAGACGAGTTTGTGGTCGTCGCTCCAGGAATCTCGGCTGAGGATGCAGAGGCCCTAGCACAGAGGGTCACTTATCAGATGACACAGCCTCTTGTGATTGACGGTCGTGGTACCCAGCTGAGTGTCAGCGTTGGCGTAGCGGAATCAGCTGCAGGCCTGTCCTCGGAGGAACTCCTTGGCAACGCTGATGTTGCGATGTATCGAGCAAAGACCAGTGGTCGCGATTGCGTGGTCTGTTACGACGTTCAGATGCGCGACGAGATGTTTAAGCGCGCCGATCTTGAACAAGAGATTTCTCTTGGCCTCAAGGCCGGCGAATTTGTTCCGTTCTTTCAACCGAGCATGAACTTGGAAACCGGGAAAGTCCATAGTCTGGAGGCCCTGGTCCGCTGGAACCACCCCACACGCGGTCTGCTCGCACCTGACGCCTTCTTGGAACTAGCAGAAGAAACTGGGCTTATCGTTGAGATTGACAAATCTGTTCTTGATGAGTCTTGTCGCCAATTGGCCGGGTGGACACGGTTAAATCCTGACTTAACCATCTCGGTCAATCTTTCGGTCCGCCACTTTGCCCACCCAGAGATTGTTGATTTTGTGGCTGAAACTCTGGCCAAGTATCGGCTGCACGGCTCCCGGCTGTGGCTAGAGATCACAGAGAGCATGGTTATGGCAAACGATGCGATGACCCTGGAGATTCTTCGCTCTCTTCGTTCTCTTGGGGTCCGTTTCATGGTGGACGACTTTGGAACCGGTTACTCCTCGCTGGTGTACCTAAAGCGCTATCCGATTGGTGCACTCAAGATTGATCGAGAGTTCGTAGATGGTCTGGGTAGCGACCTAGAGGACGAGGCAATCGTCACTGCCATCATCCGTCTTGCTGACGCACTTGGGCATGAGGTGATCGCAGAAGGGGTAGAGACAGCAGCTCAGCAAGAGTGGCTGGTTCAGTCAGGCTGCATCTACGCCCAGGGGTTCCTGTTCTCGAAGGCTGTTTCTGCTGATGCCCTAGAAGTGCTCTTATCCACGGCCGTCACCGTGGAGAACGGGTTCCTGTAAAGCAGCGGTTTGTGGCTTCTGTGGCGATGGCTCGCGGTAGAAGAACCACAGTGCAGGAATCAAGAACGCGAAGTAGGCCGCAACTCGGATTCGCTCCGGATCTGAGCTCCATCCGAAGAGCCCGGACAGGAAGTCAGCAGTCCACCCTTCAGCTAGTGGTCCTCGAGTGATCTGCCACATGGGTGCCGCATACCAAGAGGCCTCAAACTCGAAGAACTCTCGGAACTCGTGGATACCTTTTGCGAAGAGTCCAGCGGCAAACAGGATGAGTAACAATCCTGTCCACTTAAAGAAGCTGCGCAGATTGATCCGCTCGCTGCCTAGATAGAAGGCAAATCCGAGGACAGCTGAGAGGAGGAGGCCGATGAAGCCACCAAGCAGCACTGCCTTGCCTGAGGCTCCCGATGACTCTGCGCCGAGCAGGAACAACACTGTCTCAAATCCCTCTCGAGCAACTGCTACGAAAGCAACCAAGGCCAAGGACCACGGGGCTCGTTCAATCGCCGTGTCGATCTTTTGCTGAAGGTCTGATTGCATTCCTCTGGCATGGCCGCGCATCCAAAAGATCATCCAGGTAAGAACCGCCGCTGCAGTTAACGCAAGGGTTCCCTCGATGAATTGCTCCCATTTCCCTGTGAACTCTCCAATCACTTGATCAAAGGCGAGCCCGAGAAGGATGCAACTAACGCCGGCGAGCCCAGCACCTAGCCACATGGTCGGAATCCGGTCGCTCCGATCAGTCTTCTTGAGATAGCCAGCGATGATCGCTAGGACAAGCGAAATTTCAAGTCCTTCACGAAGCGTAATGAGTAAACTTGGTCCCATACTCATGATGGTAAGCACCCTTACCATCATGAGTCAAGTCATGCTCAGTCTTTCTCAAGTATGAAACTCAAGGTTCAGACTGCAGCTGAGGTCACGGAAACTCGATGCAGGTCGTCGCCTAGCTCGATCCTGCCGCCAAACTCGGTTGCAGCCAGGTCTCGCCAATCTTGACCTTCCCCAGCAGCAAAGGCGGGCACATAGTGCGTCAAGACAAGAGTCCCAACTCCTGCTCGCTGTGCCGTCTGTGCTGCTTGTTCAACTGAGGAGTGGTAATCCAAGATGTCCTGCATCCGCTGCAGTGGAATCATGGCCACGATATCTGAGCGAATGGCAGTGTGAACTAGGGCATCCGCCCCAGCGCAGAGATTGTCGAGCCCTTCACAAGGGACCGTGTCGCCAGCGAGGACGACCCCAACCCCCTCGTAATCGACCCGAAAGCCGATCGACGGCTCAACGGGCTTGTGATCAGTCTCTCCGACCGTGACCGTGACGTCTTCAAACTCGAAGGTCATACCCGCTACGCATTCCGTGACGTGAACCACAGGCGGATCCGTTAGGTCATCGTGGTGATGGATCCGGTACGAGATATCTGCCCGCAGCATCGACATCAGGTGGTCCACAACATTCGCAGTCCCTGGCGGGCCGAGGACGATCAGGGGAGTAGCTGGGAAACTCGTAATCCATCGAGTAGTAATCACGTCGTTGAGATCAGTCAGATGGTCACTGTGCAGGTGGGTGAGGAGCACCGCCGTGATCTGACTCGGGCCAAGGCCGGCAGCTGCAAGGCGCATCAACACCCCACGACCTGCGT
>WLLG01000132.1 GCA_009700815.1 Actinomycetota bacterium | reverse complement strand
CGAACCTCTTCAAACTCGTACTCGCGGGTCAGGTTGGTGAAGTAGTCGAGCACCATGTTTGCTGCACCGACTTGGCCGAAATGAGCAAACAGAAGTGGGCAACCCACCTCGGCAGTAATCAAGTTGGCTAGGTCATCGGCCTTCTCGCCGAGAAGGGCAAGTAGGCGGCCCATGATGTCGGCCCGCTCGGCCGCTGGCATTCCCGCCCAGTCGCCTGTGGTCAGGGCAGTCCTTGCGGCCACTACCGCTCGATCAATGTCGCCAACAGACCCTTCGGGCGTTGACCCAATCAGTTCTTCCGTGGCCGGATTAATGACTTGGAAGCGGTCAGTCCCCGCTGGGTTGACCCATTCGCCGCCGATGTAGAGCTGTTCGTAGTGATTCACAAGGACTTCCTTCTGCTGGGATTATGAGGGGTTGAACTGGCTTGAACGAACTAGATGGCTTGAACGTACTAGAGAGCGTGAGTCTACGGATTGCAACACCTAGGTCCCTTGTGTTTGGAACTCAAAAGACAGTTGAAAATAATTATTACTAAACTAAACTGAAGTCACTGAAGATCCCCGGTAAGATAAGAGGCTAGTAAAGCAAGCTCTCCCCCCTTAGCTTCCGCTCCGCTCCACGATGGGCTCCAGATTGGATTGCCATGAGCATGTATTCCGATCCTGCTTCTCCTACAGCCTCTACTAGTGCTGTGCTTGACCACTCAGGTTCCCAGCCCGCTGCACACGACGAGCCCGCTGCACACGACGAGCGGACTGCACACGACGAGCGAACCGGGAGCATTCATCCAGATTTGGCCGCGCTGATGGTCAGTGGAGTGGATTCTGGCCTGACTGCCACGAGCATTCCCGCCGAGACAGCTGATGAGATATTTGAGCAGTTGATCCTTCCCGAATCCGACATCATGTTCCGAGTTGCGCTGTCCTTGACACACAACCGGGCCGATGCCGAGGACTTGGTGCAAGAGAGTCTGCTGCGCGCCTACAAGGCAATTCGCACGTTTGATGGGCGGTACCCGCGTGCATGGGTGCTCACCATTGTTCGAAACACCGAGCGCAACCGCCACCGCCGCCGCCGGCCTCAACTGATGACCAACCCAGAGATCACGGACGATCTGGTTCCCGCTTCCTCCGCTGACGCCGTTGAGCTGCGTGCCGAGTATCACGAACTCGGAGGCGCGATTGCTCAGGCAGTGGTCACCCTACCTTTCAACTTTCGGCAAGTCGTGCAGCTAGTAGACATCGATGGCCTGACGTATCAAGAGGCTGCCGAACTCATTGAGGTTCCGCTCGGAACGGTCATGAGTCGACTCCATCGGGCACGCCGCCGATTGCGTGAACTGTTGATTCCTCAGGGCTTTGGTCCCGAGGAATCATCCAGAGAATCTCGAGCAGTGCCTGCGCAGGCTTCAACCCCTCGCCCTGACCAGGCACTGTTCGATAAGTCCTTGAGCGCTATCAACACACCCAGCTTGGTGGCTGGTCGGCCCTACTTAGCCGGGAGTGCCCTGACCGAAGAACTAAGAAACGCCAGCGCAAACGCCAGGTAGTTGGGAAGCGTCACTGGCTTGCGCCTTCGAGGGACGCTTACTTGTAGCCCACCATGATGTGCTCAACCCAAGCAGCGGGCGCGGCATTCATCAGCGTTCCCAAGTCCCAGTAATCCCACCAACGAGTAATCAGATTCTGTTCGTTGAACACAATTACCGAGACAAAAGGTAACTCCACGGTCTCGCCTGTGGACCAAGTCCAGCGCTCGGTGTGCTCGGTCATAGTTGTGTCCCGTTGAGCAACAATGTTCCACCCTCGAACGTGTTCGTAGTTCGCCAGCGGTTCAATTCCTAGACGCAGACGGGCTGCAACCTCGGCTGGGCCAAAGGCACCTTCCTCGGGAGCGGGAATGTCGCGGTAGTTGCCATCGGCGCTAAACCAAGCTCCCACTGCATCAAAGTCTCGACGGAACAGATCGGACCAAAACTTTTCGGTGAGCTCCACAAGCTCCTCAAGTCGAGCGGGTGTTCCTGCGTTCTCAGTAGACATGGTTCTCCAGACAAGGTGCTGCGTGGTGGACGGAATCAATATGCGCCCCGAAGAGTATCGCCGACGCTTCAGGTGACTCGATTGCGTGCAAGCATTCTCGGCAGGCCAGTCTCCGGCCGGACCGGGAATCTGACTTCCCGCGGTACCTTCGGGATATGACTTCACACGTTCACCCTGAAACAAGTGGTAGCGAATCAGCTCTGAACTCACCGGTGGAGATTTTTAGCGCAGAGTGGATTCTGACTGTGGACCAAAACGACACAGTGCTCACCGAGTCGGCAATCGCTGTGCAAGCGGGAGTAATTATTGCTGTTGGGCCCTTGGCTGATTTGTTGCGTGCTCATCCGAGTGCCACCCACCAACACTTTGATCAGTCCGTGCTCATGCCAGGGATGGTGAATGCTCACACGCACCTAGGCATGACGATGTTTCGTGGACTTGCGGACGACCGCAACTTGCAGCAGTTCCTTGATCTAGTCATGCCCGCAGAGGCGGCGGTTCTGCGAGAGCAATCCGTTTCGGTAGCAACTGCGGCTGCGGCGTTAGAGAGCGTGCATGCCGGGGTAACTACGGCCTTAGACATGTACTACTTCCCTGATGTTGTTGTTGCAGCTTGCGACCGTGTCGGCATGCGAGTCATGACTGGCACAACTTTTTTGGGTTCTGTCGGACCAGAGGGGAGGGGCGGGTCCGCTCAGATGGAGTGGACCGAGCAATGGTTGGCCTCCAACCCTGCACGACCCGGATGGCGGCCAGTGGTGGCTCCTCACTCCACCTATCTGGTCAGCCCCGAAGACCTGCAACTGATTGCAGAGATTGCTCAGCGCCATGACGCAACCATTCACATTCATGCAGCCGAGAGCAAAGGTGAACTGGACTCCGTTCTGGCCCAGCATGGCCGACGTCCAGTCGAGCTGCTCGATCATCTTGGCCTGCTCGGTCCTCGAACGGTGCTCGCTCATGCAGTGCATCTCAGCGATGATGAACTTGCCCGTGTTGCTGCAACGCAAACATCAGTCGCGCATTGCCCAAGCTCAAATCTAAAATTGGCATCTGGATTCGCACGCGTGCCAGAGATGTTTGCAGCTGGAGTGGCAGTCGGTTTGGGAACCGACGGGCCCGCTAGCTCGAACGACCTGGACTTGTTTGCCGCAATGCGTCTGACCGGTCTGATTCACAAGGCAGTAACTGGCGACGCCACGGTGCTTCCAGCCGCGCAGGTAGTTCGTGCAGCCACGCTCGGAGGCGCAGCAGCACTGGGGCTGAGCGAGTCAATCGGATCTCTCGAGGTTGGCAAGCAGGCAGACTGCATTTGCGTTGACCTCAGCCGGGTGCACACTCAACCTGTCTATGACCCGAACTCCGCTCTTGTTTACGCTGCGGGTCGAGATGATGTGCGCCATGTTTGGGTTGCCGGTCAAGAAGTCCTGCGCGATGGCATCGCAACTCGAGTCGATGAGGCCGAGGTGACCGCCGGGCTCAATGAGTTGCGAGCTGAGGTGCTCGCCGCGGTTGCCAGCGTCTGACTACCCCGGCCTGACTACCCAGTGCTGACCGCGTTCAGGCTTGGTGAGTTGGCCCACTATGTTGAAAGCATGGAATTTAGATTTCTTGGCAACTCGGGACTCAAAGTCAGTGCAATCTCCTATGGCAACTGGGTCACTCACGGTTCACAAGTAGAGGATCCTGCGGCAGCTGCTTGCGTGCAGGCTGCGCTCGATCTTGGGATCACAACCTTTGATACTGCTGATGTCTACGCAGGGACTCGTGCCGAGGCGATTCTGGGTCGGGCCTTGGCTGGCACCCGTCGCGAATCGGTCGAGATTTTTACCAAGGTGTATTTCCCAACGGGGGCTGGTCCGAATGATCGGGGTCTCTCTCGCAAGCACATCACCGAGTCGATCCATGCTTCTCTTCGTCGCCTTGGAACTGACTATGTAGACCTGTATCAAGCTCACCGGTTTGATCACGAGACTCCAATAGAAGAGACCATGGAGACTTTTGCCGACCTTGTTCACGCCGGCAAGGTGCTGTACATCGGAGTCTCCGAATGGAGCGCCGAGCAGATCCGTATGGGTGTGGAATTGGCGCGTGAGCTGCGCATCCAACTCGTATCGAATCAGCCGCAGTACTCGATGCTCTGGCGGGTCATCGAAGGCCAAGTCGTGCCTGCTTGCGAGCAGCTTGGGGTCTCGCAGATTGTTTGGTCTCCGTTAGCGCAGGGAGTGCTGACCGGGAAGTACTTGCCGGGCGCCCCCGTGCCGGAGGGTTCGCGCGCAACCGACGAGAAGGGCGGAGCCAACTTCGTAGCGCGATTCCTTGAGGATGACGTCCTGACTCAGGTGCAGCTACTCAAACCGCTAGCAGCCGAAGCTGGCATCTCTATGGCGCAACTTGCGTTGGCCTGGATTCTGCGAAACCAAAACGTCGCGTCTGCAATCGTGGGTGCAACGCGCCCCGAGCAACTTGAAGACAGCGTCGGTGCCCTTGCAGTAACCCTCGAAGACGAACTCGTCGAGCAGGTGGATGCAATCCTGAAGCCAGTCATGATCGACGATCCTGAGTTGACCGAGAAGATGACACCTCAAACCCGGGTCTAATGCACTTGGGCAGCACCCAGAACGGGAACCGCCCTAAGTGTCGCAGGCTTCACTAAAAGTGAGATAAGGCGAATTTCTCTCACTAGGTAAAATTCACTACTTGACGATCCCTCAGGAATGACAAAGGATATCCCCACGCAATCTGTTCGCTGCAGCGTTCAGATGTATCTGGGGGGTATCACCGATGAGGCGAAATTGGCGTGTTGCGGTAGCAGTAGTTGGAGCACTTGGCTTGGCCGCTGTGCTGCTTCCATCGGCTGTTGGCGCTCAGAAGGTTTTTAACCCGGGGGCGTTTAGCTTGGCCTCCACGGGCGGCAACATTCTCATCGGCGGGTTCAACCTCGACCTCACCCCGCAGCCCTTGCCTCAGTGCTCGGATGGAATTGATAACGACGCACAAATTGCGTTCAGCGGAGTTGCCTTCCCATCTGACGGAATTGATGCACTTGACCCGCAGTGCGTGGCCGGAACGGTTGCCGGACAAACAAAAGACCTAGATGACAACGAAGCCGCCCCTGGCTTCCAGCCAAAGATCAACGTCTCCATCACCGGAACCATTGCCGCAGATGGAACCGTCAACGTGCCAACCACTGGTGTGATTTTCCCACCCTCATGGATCACTCCCGAGAATCCAACGAGTCAGACCCGAGCCTTGGTCAAGGTAGAGATTCTTCCGACTGCGGCGGCCACTGGCAACATCAACCCCCTGACTGGGGTCATGACTCTCAACGTCAAGTTGCGTGCAAAGGTCAGCGGAAACTTGTGGGGCAACATCTTGCAATCCACCTGTGCGGTTGGAACGGTTGCTGCGCCAATTTCAGTTTCGTTCACGACCGAGCGCATGGAGGCCGTTGGAAGCAACGCTGCCTTGACTGGCTCGAAGTACAACGCTCTCACCGGAAACGCCATTCTTATTAACAACAACTTTGCAGTGCCCGGCGCCACCGGTTGCTTGGTGCAGGCTTTCCCGTATACCGATGTGAGCAACCTGCTCAATCAGACCTTGGTGCTGCCTTCTCCTGCAGGTTCAAACGCTGCAGTGCTTGCCGGCAAGACAGCTCCTGTATTGACCAAGGGTGTTGAGGCGAAGATCACCTCGAGCGGTACCGGTGGACGTCTGCCATTTACGGTGGACTTCTCTGCAGGTACCTCGGTTGTTGCCAAGGGGCCAGCAACTTATGCCTGGAACTTTGGTAATGGTCAGACTGCAACAACGGCAGATGCGAGCGCTCTGTATACGACTGTCGGTTCATACCCGGTCTCGCTGACTGTCACCGACGGTGATGGTGACGTATCGACCGCGACCACGACTGTGTTCGTGTCGCCAGCCACTACGACGACTACGACAACATCGACTACGACCACCACGGTTGCTCCGACTACAACCACGACGGTTGCTCCGACTACGACGACGACCACGGTTGCTCCGACAACGACAACGACCACGGTTGCTCCGACTACGACGACCACCACGGTTGCGCCGACCACGACAACAACCACGGTTGCTCCGACTACGACAACGACGGTTGCTCCGACTACGACGACGACCACGGTTGCTCCGACTACGACGACGACCACGGTTGCTCCAACTACGACGACCACCACGGTTGCGCCGACCACGACAACAACCACGGTTGCTCCGACCACGACGACCACCACGACAACTACCACGCTGCCGCCAATCCCGGCTCCGACGGTTTCGTCTGTGTCCCCGGCCTCTGGGCCAGTGGCTGGTGGAACCACCGTGATCATT
>WLLG01000131.1 GCA_009700815.1 Actinomycetota bacterium | reverse complement strand
GTTGGGGATGGCAGCGTCACGTTGGTCATCGAGTCCGTAGATGGCGACGCCGCAACGGCACGAATTACTCATGGCGGACCCGTACAAGGTCGCCCAGGTTTGCACGTGCCTTCTGAACGGCTTGGGATTGCGTCGCCAACCCCGGAGGACCTCGTCAAGCTGGATGCATTTGTCGAAGTCGGCGTGGACATGGTTGCTTTCTCGTTTGTTCGTTCGGGTGCAGATATGCGTAAAGCAGGAACTGAACCTCATCCGATCGGCCCTCTGTTAGTTGCAAAGATTGAGACCCGGGCAGCGGTCGAGAATCTTCAGGGCATCATCGAGGCTTCCGGTGCGTTGATGGTTGCTCGTGGTGACCTTGGTTCGGAGCTAGGGATTGAAGAGTTGCCCCACGTGCAAAAGCAGATCATTCGCGAGTGCATTGCCCTTGGAAAGCCAGTGATAACCGCAACTCAAATGCTGGAGTCAATGGTGACAGCTCCTTCACCTACTCGCGCCGAGGTCAGCGATGTTGCGAACGCAGTGTTCGACGGGACTTCAGCAGTGATGCTGTCGGCAGAGAGCGCTGTTGGCCATGACCCGGTCAACGCCGTGGCGACCATGGCCAGAATCGCAGATCGTGCCGATCAAGATTTTGATTACGACGCTTGGGCTCGCCGGATCCGTCTGCTCAGGAGTGAAGCTCTGGGCGATGGTCCTGCGCGAATCACGGACGCAATGACTGGTGCCACCTGGCGAGCAGCAACCGAGATGAACGTGGATGCAATTATCTGCATCTCTGAATCAGGTTTCACCGTTCGATCGATCGCACGGTTCCGGCCCAGCATGCCGATCATTGCGTACACGCCGTTGGAGCAGACCCTTCGGCAACTCACCCTGAGTTGGGGTGCAACGCCTTTGCTTGCACCACACAGGGTTGAGAGCCTGGCAATGATGGACCACCTAGTGGAGTTGGCGCGTGACTCTGGTCATGTCCGTACGGGTGACACTGTTGCTGTGTTGGCAGGCGGCGGCGGAGACGGACACCATGCGGCGGATGTGCTGCGAGTAGTGATTGTGAAGTGACTGCAAGTCCATTGGACGGGTCGCTCAGGGTGAATGGTCTGGCGGTGGTTCGCCGAACCCGGGCCAATCTTGACCCTGCTCTACCAACAGTGCTGTTCGTGCATGGGGCAATGGATCGGGCTGCGAGCTTCAGCCGGGTTATGCGCCGGCTAGTGCAATTCGATCTGATTGCCTTTGATCGGCGTGGCTACTCCGGCTCGTTGTCCGCAGGAGTAAACAAAACTCTGGACGGCCATGTAGATGACCTGATCGAAGTCATTGAGTTCAGTGGTTCAGAGTCCGTGGTTGTTATCGGTCACAGCATGGGCGGAACGTTGGCACTAGGTCTTGCAGCTCGAGCAGATTCTCGAGTGAAAGGACTGGGAGTTTTTGAGTCGCCGATGCCCAGCTTGGACAACTCGTATGCATCGGTTGGCGCTGGAGCAATCGAGCGTGGAGACGAGCAAGGCCCAGCTTCCGCCGCCGAATTCTTCTACCGTTTGATGGTCGGTGAGGCCACCTGGGCTCGGCTGCGAGAGCGAGATCGTGAGGCCCGACGCGCAGAAGGTCCGGCTCTGCTAGCTGAGCTTCGCTCCCTGCGAACACCCAGTGCGGCGATTGATCCTCTTGGCATTTCGCTTCCAGTGCTCTTGGGTGTGGGATCTGAATCCCCGAGCAGCTTACGGACAGGTTCGGCACTACTTCATGCGGCTCTGCCTCGCTCCGAGATGGTCGAAATTCGCGGCGCAGGCCATGGTGCCCACTTGTCACATGCCGATGAATTCGCTCGCTATGTGCAGTCGTGCGTCGTGTTCGCCGGTTGACCTTGGAGTTCTAGTGGTCAGACCCTGAGTACGATATGAACATGTCAGATGCACCCGTCCAACTCACTCCCTCAGGTCCACCGCAGACTGTGCTGTCCTCGGAGTCGCCTGATCTGCTTGCTGCGCTAGCAGATGCGCTAGCGCTGCCTCTGACCGAGCGGCGAGCGGCTGTGGCCGAAGTGGTTGCGAATAACCCTCGTTTTCTTGACGGCTGGGCACAACTCGGGCGCCTTGGCAGAGACAATGTAGAGAGCTATGCGTGCTACCGGGTTGGTTATCACCGAGGCCTTGACCGCTTGCGTGCATCAGGCTGGCGAGGAAGTGGCTATGTGCGCTGGGAGCACGAGACAAACCGCGGATTCTTGCGTGCGCTGCAAGGACTTCGTGATATGGCAGCAGCAATTGGTGAAGTCGACGAAGAAGAACGTTGTAGTCACTTCTTGTATCAGTGTGATCCAAGCTTGGGTGAGAATCTCGACTGAAGGAACTTGTCGCTGCAACCATGAGAGCCCCGTAACTCACTCATGCCGCCTACACTCCGATCATGTCTCAGACAGAAATCAATACGACCAAGAGTGAGTCCATCGGCGGGCTTCCCGAACAGGGGATGGCGGCTGGGGAAATGCTTGACTCCCTTCGGATTGAACGAGCAGGCGACTTGGACTGGCGTGGCGGTAAGGCCTTTAGCTTGGTCTACAACAGCGATGATCCAGAGCTTGAGCGTGTGCAGCATGAAGTCGCTGCAGAGTTTCTTCATGAGAATGCGTTAAATCCCTTTCGCTACAAGACGCTTCTCCGCATGGAGAGTGAGATCTTGACTATGGCTAAGGGGTTGTTTCATGCAGGCCACGCTGCACTGACCTCGGGCGGAACTGAATCGATCTTCCTAGCTGTGTTGACTGCTCGAGAGCGTGCAGCAGCGCGAGGCGTGACTTCGCCAACTCTGGTCTGCGCAGTGACGGCGCACCCCGCCTTTGCTAAGGCATGTCACTACTTGGGCCTCGAGATGATTCGCACTGAGGCTTCGGCTGATGGTCGAGCAAACCCCGAGGCCATCAGCGCAGCAATCGATGATCGAACTGCCCTCGTGGTTGCCTCTGCGCCCTGTTACCCGTTTGGTGTGATCGACCCGATCTCCGAGATTGCAGCGCACGCCCAGAATCGCGATGTGTTGTGTCACGTGGATGCATGCCTTGGTGGCTATTTGCTTCCCTTCTGGGAAGCTCTCGGCCAAGAGGTTCCGCCTTGGGACTTTCGAGTAGCAGGCGTGACGTCGATCTCGGCCGATATTCACAAATATGGCTACGCATTCAAGGGCGCATCGACTGTGCTCTACCGAGATCGCGATCTGTATCAATTGCAGATCTTTATGTATGACTCTTGGCCAGGGGGACTGTATGCATCCTCAACGGCCGCTGGTACACGCCCAGGTTCGCCGATCGCTGGGGCTTGGGCCACTATGAACCATCTGGGCATCGAGGGCTATATGCGCTTAGCCCGAAGAGTGTTGAATGCCACCAATGGCCTGAAAGACGGAATCAACGCCATCGACGGCCTTCGGATTACTTCGAATCCAGACATGTCTCTGTTTGAATTCGGTGTTGATCAGGACGCGCCGGCAAGCCTCAGTATCGAAGCTGTCGGAGATGTGATGGACGACCGAGGCTGGAACCTTGATCGTCAACAAGGCGGACTGCATGTCATGACCTCACCTGGCCACGACAAAATTATTGATGCATTTGTGTCGGATCTGCAGTTTGCAGTTGCAAATCACGGAGAGGCTCGCGGAGAAGAGCACATCTACGGCGGGGCCGTTTCTTCTTGAGTAACCGGATTCTTGAGACCTACAGGTAGCTTGTAGGTCAGTGTGCGTGGTCCGAGAATCGCGTATCCCCACTTGAACTGCCCGAATTGTTCCGCCGAAATCTCTGGAGTGCGAAGTGATCCCCGAAATCGATGTAGAGACTCTGAGCACAGCGCTAGATGACGGCGCTGTTCTGATTGACGTGCGGATGCCAGATGAATACCAAGAAGCACATGTTCCCGGTGCGATTCTGATTCCCCTTCCTGAACTTCCTGAACGCCTCGGGGAACTTCCGGATGAGTCTGTGGGTTATGTGATTTGCCACCTAGGTGGTCGAAGCCTCAAGGCATGTGAGTTCCTCGCCACACAGGGCTACGAGATGGTCAATGTTGCAGGGGGCACGCAGGCTTGGATTGAGTCAGGCCGCAGCACTGCCTCTGGATTTGATCTCGGCTGACTACATGGTTGAGTCAACGGGGCTTGAATTTGAACTCATCCAAGATGATGCAGCTTTTGCTGAACTCGTGAAACGAGTTGTTTCTGAGCCTGTCTATGCCATCGATACGGAGTTTCATCGTGAGCGCACCTATTTTCCGCAGGTTGCGCTGGTCCAGATTGCGGACAGCCACGGGATAGCCCTTGTTGATTCGCTCAAGGTGGACCTGCATCCGTTTGCTGCCGTTTTAGAGGGGGACGGCCTAGCTGTGATGCATGCCGCCCGTCAGGATCTAGAAGTGATGGATCGTTCCTGTGGGACGATTCCGCTCCGCCTGCTTGATACTCAGATAGCGGCAGGATTTTTGGGTTACACAAGCCCCTCATTATCAACCTTGCTCGAACGTGAGCTTGACGTGATCGCGCCCAAAGCAGACCGCCTGACCGACTGGCTAAGGCGGCCGCTTGGCGATGCGCAGTTGATCTATGCAGCGAGTGATGTCGCACATTTGCTTGAGCTCTCTGCGCAGCTGATGGGCCGGATCGAGGAGCGGGGAAGAACAGCCTGGGTCGAGGCGGCATGTGAGGAACTCCGAACCGAGGATCGTGGCCCAAGAAATCCTGAGGAAGCATGGCGGCGCATCAAAGAAGTGCGGCATCTCCGAGGTGCGTCTCTCGCTATAGCTCAGGCAGTGGCAGCTTGGCGTGAAACCAAAGCAGTCGAGACTGATCAGACGCCACGGTTTGTCTTGTCAGATCTAGGAGTGGTGGGTGTTGCTGCAGCAGTCCCAGCCACGGTTGAAGAGATCAGGTCGCTCCGCGGTGTTGAAGGACGAAACCTGCGATCGGGAATGGCCGAAGAATTGCTCGTTGTGGTGCAGGAGTCACGCTCAAATACCCCCACACGTGCTCCAGTTTCGCATTCCCCCGAACTGCCCTCGGAGCTCAAGCCGGCCCTTCCGCTGGTAAGCGCTTGGGTGAGTCAGAGGGCCAGAGAATTGGAACTCGAGACTTCACTGTTGGCCACTCGTTCAGACCTCGAGGATCTTCTGCGTGGGGTTCCCGATGCACGTCTGACTTTGGGCTGGCGAGCCGAGCTAGTAGGCGAGCCGATCCGACGTTTAGTAAGCGGGGAAGCAACGCTTGCGTTTGACCGCAAGGTTGGACTGCTGCTCGAACCGAGAATTCCCTAGGCGAGCAGCGCTCCGACTCCGACCACGAGCAGGACTCCGGCTGCGATTGCAGCAAAGCGCAGGTCGCCCCGGCGAACCCAACGCTGCACGAACCAAAGTACTCGAGCTAGCGGTAGAGCTATCAGCAAACAGACGAGGACAACACCGAGTCTCTCTGCGGCGGCCACCGGCAGCAGCAGGGTCACTACTGCCAGCGCTGCAACAAGTAGTACTGCTCGTCGCAGCCAGATCGATAATCTCGAGAAACGGTTTGGTCCGTGAACGACCCGGGGGAACCGTTCCTCACCGCTGTTCGGAGTGGAGTCGGTCACCAAGAACCACCGATCACGACAACTGCAACAACTAGCAGGAGTATGCCCGTCATCCTGCGAACTGTGCTGGCATTGAGCCGAGACTGCAGGCGGGCCCCGCTGAAGCCACCGAGGAGTGCGCCGGCAATAACTGCTGCAGCAGGGCGAACCTCGATACGGCCTTGGATCCCATAAATCAACAGGGCTGTAGAAGCGGTGATACCAGAAACAAAGGTAGAGGTTGCAGCCGCAACCTTGACCGGGACTTTCATCACCTCGCTCATCGTTGGGGTTTTCATAAACCCTCCGCCAACCCCAGCTAAGCCAGAAACCACTCCTGTGAATACAGAGATCCCTAGGCCATACCCCACGTGCTTGGCTTGATATGGAACCACAGCATCGTTGAGGGTGTAGGTGCCGCCCAGAGTTCCTGGCCATTCACCTGCTGACTCGTCGTCAAAGATGCCCACTGGTCGGTTTCGGATTCCTTTGCGCGCAATGGCGGCAATCGCCCCGGCTAGGGCAGCGGTGCCCAAAATCCTTGCTAACCATTGCTCCGAGATTGATGCAGACAGCAGTGCCCCTAGGACTGTGCCCACCGATGCAAAGAGCTCAACTGATAACCCCAGCCGATGGTGAACCACCCCGTCATCTAGTTGTCGAGAGGCAGCCGCTAGGGACCCGGCTGCTACGGCGACCATGCCAAGTGGGGCCGCTAGTAGCGGCTCCACGTTGCAGATGAGGAGAACCGGGACCAACAGCGTGGCGCCGCCAATCCCGCCGATAGCGCCCACAAAAGCGCAGAACGT
>WLLG01000130.1 GCA_009700815.1 Actinomycetota bacterium | reverse complement strand
GAACGCGAATCCAGTTCCCGTCGCTCGAACCGGGCGATGCGTGGAGAATCGGACTGAGTTCTGACCATCCGCAGGCGCTTGGACCGGCTCAGTAAACCCAACTGGCCGCGAAGGTCCACTGACCACGCCGGCCCCTCGTCGCTGGGGTCGGGCTCAACTGCTTGTGCTCGCGGCACGATCTCGAGCCAGTCGGGATATCTCGCTAAATCTGCAACAAGATCAAAGAGCAGTTCAGGGTCAACCTGGGCAGCCAGAACTGCACTCACATCCATGAGTCGCTCTGGTCCAAACTGCTAGCCGAAACAAATTGCATACCACCATTCTGCCGCCCATTTGCCAAGATGTCGGCCACCACCACAAGAACCGTGGATCAGCCTTGCATCGAGGGGCGAGCAGGATTCACTGACTAGCCCGGAGGGGCCGAGGGGTCAGCTATCGGTGCTGTGGCGGGATCGGCTGGGGGTGCTGGCGCTGCTGCGGGTGCGGTGGCGGGATCGGCTGCGGGTGCGGCTGTAGTCGCTGCTGCCGGGTCGACTGCCGGATCAGCTACTGGTGCAGTCGCACGAAAGACAGTCCGGTTGCCGTAGGCGGCTTTCAGGACTGGGTAGGGGTTCACTGCATCACCGCCACCCGGGTGAATCTCGAAATGCAAATGAGGAGAGGTGCCGCGAGCATTTCCGGTGTCTCCGACGTAGCCGACAAGCTGACCTGCGGTAACCCGCATGCCATCAGATAAGCCAGCGGCAAAGGCAGACAGATGCGCGTAGTAGTACTCGGTTCCAGACTCCCCCACTACCCACAACTTGTTTCCGCCAAGGGTGCCAGTACCGATACGAGCAACCGTTCCATTTTCAGATGCAATCAGCGGTGTCCCATACGTGGCAAAAATATCCGTTCCCTGATGCCAGTGCGCCGAGGAGGTTCCCGTCATCCGTGGGTAACCCCAACTGTCGATGAACTCCACTTCGCTAGCTACTGGAAACACGAACCCATTGATGTATGCGTGCGCACCATTCTGATAGGCCTGCAGCTGAGCTGTTGCTGCAGCCACAGCATCGACAGCTGTTTGGACTTGAGCAGTGGTTTGAGTGAGCACCGACTGAGCTATACCCAGGTCCGAGGCCAGCTTGGCCTCACTCTTTCCGAGCGCCTTGCTCTGTCGTTCATAACTTCGGAGAAGTCGCTCGTGCTGCTGTGCAACCACCGCCAAGTAACTCCGAGCTACGCCCAAGTCAACGAAATCATTGTTATCTAGCAGCGCGAGTTTGTCCTCGGCTCGACCCTGCATATAGGCAGTCACTGCATGATCTCGGAGTCGACGTCGAGCCGTTGCAGCCTTGCTGACTGCGGTTCTCACTTCGCCCGAAAGTGAGTCCAGTTGGGCCGTCAAATCGAGCACCGTCTGCGTTTTCTCTGCAACACGCTTCTGAATCTGATCAAGGTCTGCCTGACTTCCGAGCAGGGCTGCTTGCGCTCCGGCTACACGCTCGGGCAGGACTGCTACTGATTGCGGGTCGAAACTGAACTGCGAAATCGGCACGTCGATTCCATCCCCCTCGCCAGGGTCCACTAAGAACGGCACCCGAGGATCATTGATCAGTTCCTCTGGAATGGGCGGCAGATAGGTCGTAGAGGGAGAAAGCGACGGGTCTGGAGTGCTGCCGGGAACAGTTCCCGGAACGGTTGAACCTCCGAGCGCAGTAGTCGAGGTGGTCGATTCACCCACAGGCAGTTCGCTGTTCGGAGGTGTGCTGGGATCACTCTGACGAGCAACTGCTGACACTGAACCTGCTGACACTGAACCTGCCGAGAAAACAACCGCGGTGAATCCAGCAAGAATCGCAATAGTGGTACGTGAATTGATCATTGTGCCCGAGTCCGCAAGTGGAGGGTGGCAGCCGGGTTCTTGGTAGCTGCGACGGCATCAATGGTACAGCCCTAATGTGCTCACAACACCCCGATGGGGGACTCTTCCCCAGTGTTTACTTATTCAGCACTCGCCGTTTACTTGTTTTGTCCTGAGCGGGACCCCGTCGTCTTGGTACCACGGGGAGGGTGGGGAGAGGGCTGGGGCAGGGCTAGAAGGCTAGATCTAGGCCCTCATCGCCTGCAGCAAGATAATCCACCGCCAACAAAACGCCGCCACAGAGCAGCACGAGGATGCAAGACAGTGCCATTGCCTGCCCAAAGCCAGCCGCTGCAGGACGGCTCAACAGGCGCTCAATCGCAACGGGAGCAGTTGGGCTAGCAGCGCGGACAAGGAAGACTGTCGCCCCGAACTCTCCAAGACATGCCACAAACCCGAGGCCTGCGCCCGCAAAGACTGCGGAACGTATCGATGGAAGCTCGATCCGCCAGAAGCGTCCGATCGAACCCGCTCCGAGCAATTGGCCGGACTCCCCAAGCGATGCGGGAAGTGCTTGCAGAGCGGGAAGCACTGCTCGCACAACCAATGGAATCGCAACGAGCATTTGGGCGATCGGCACGAGCCAAAGCGATCCGCGCAGGTCGAGTGGCGGCCTGCCACCAATCAGGAGTAGCCCCAGTCCAAGCGTGGTTGCCGACACACCCAGAGGCAGCAGCAAAATTCGATCCGCTGCTCCACCGGGTCGTTGGGCGATGACCCGCGCCGCTAGAACCCCAAGCAGCAGCGCTGCGCTAGCCGCTGCGCTAGCCGTAAGCAGGGATCGCCAGAGCGCGGAAAGCGGATCGATGCTCAGGCCAGTACCTGCTGTGACCGAACCAAGATGTTGCCAATTTGCTAGTCCCAAGCCAGTCCCGACCCGAAGCGAGCGCTCGAACAGCGCTGCTATCGGCAAGCCACAAATCATGAGGACAGCACCAACCGCAGCGACCACTGCTGCCCATTCTGCAACTGAACGCGGTAGCCGATCCGACCTACGTGCCCGAAATACCGAACTCACTGCGCGCCGCTTGCTGATCCGACTATGGATACTGAGCGTGGCAATTACTGCAACAAGCTGAATGCCACAGAGCACTCCAGCACCAGAAATATCAAACTGCCGAGTTGCTCGAGTCCAGATCTCTACTTCGACGGTGGTAACTGAGCCACCACCGAGCATCACGATCACGCCAAAGCTTGTGAAGCAGAACAAGAACACCACCACGGCGGAGGCGGCAATGGCTGGGAGCACCGTCGGTAGAAGCACGCGTCGAGCAGCTTGAAAAGGGGAGGCTCCGAGCATCCGCGCAGCAGCCTCTTGGTTTGAGTCCACGCCGCTGAGGGCGGCCCCAACTGTGCGAATGACTACCGCCAGGTTGAAACACACTTGTGCGATAACGATTGCCAACCATGTTCCTCGGGCCTCGAATAAGCCCCGAGGACCAAGCACGGTGGCAAATGCTGCGCCAATAACGACGGTGGGCAACACAAACGGAACAGTCGCAAGAGTTTTCACCAAGGATCGGCCATAGAAGCGAAACCGAGATAGCACCCAGGCAACGGGTACCCCAACTGCGACGGTACACGCGCAAGAAACCAGGGCCTGAGCGACGGTGACTGCAATCAGTCGCCAAGTTCTCGGAGAGCCAAGAATTCGAGTGACTGCCTCTGCGCCCCATACTCCGTCCGGCCGTATGGCTCTGAGCAGGACCGCAGAGATTGGCAGAGCGATCATGAGGAGAACTGCACTGACCACGATGATTCCGACCCTCGACACGTGCCCCATCTTGACGGCCGAGGGTCGGAAACCTTGGTGCCCTGCTGGGCGCTGATCGCTTAGGAAATTCACTCCATTTTCTCTCGCCACTGCTCGATCCAAGCATCGCGTTGAGCGGAGATAAGTGCTGGGTCAAGGCTCAGTGGTTTGGTCGCGCCCGGGGCAAACTTCTCAAACACCTCTGGCAACTCAACATCAGTTACCGGAAAGACAAAATTACTGAGTGGTAAAGCCTTTTGCCAAGCCGGGCTCAGCATGAAGTCCACAAGTTTCTGCCCCAACTCGGGTTCAGCCGCTCCAGCTAGAACTCCTGCGTATTCCACTTGGGCTACGCAAGTGTCGAGCATGACACTCGAGGCAGGCTCGGTGCGCTTTGGATCACTAAAGACCACCTCTGCCGGTGGGCTTGAGGCATACGAGAGCACGAGTGGTCGGTCTCCTCCAGAAACCGTGTAGTCCGAGTAGTAAGCATCATCCCAACTCGGCCGCACGCGCACTCCGTTGTCCTTGAGCTGCTGCCAGTAGTCCAACCATCCGTCCTCGCCGCTGAGCGCAATCGTTCCGATGAGAAAGGCCAGTCCAGGCGAAGAGGTCACAGGGCTTGCGAGCACAAGAAGGTCGCGATAGGTCGGATCGGCGAGTTGTGCCATTTCGGTAGGTGCCTCGATGCCATTGTTTGCGAACCATTCCTGATCAATGTTGATACAGACATCACCAGTGTCGATGGGAACAAGTTGTTCTCCAGCCTTGCCATCTAGGCGCAGCGAGTCTGGAACCTGTTCGATCCGCTTGGGTTGAAAAGGCTGGAGCAGATCCTCGGCAAGGGCTCGCGTGGCGAGAGTGTTGTCGATGCCAAAGATCACGTCTCCCTCTGGCGCTCCTGCAGAGAGCAGGGCTTTGGTCAACATGGTGGAGGAGTCCCCTGTGGCTACCACCTTGATGGTTGCGCCGGTCAGCTTGGTGAACTCCGCTGCGGCATCTTCAGGAAGTGCGAAGGCGTCGTAAGTGACGAGTACGACTTCGTCTTTCGAACTCGAATCTTGTTCGGGTTTGGCAGTCGAGGACGTATCTGAGCTGCAAGCGGATGCGAGCATCAGAATGCACCCGGCTAGGGCGCAACAAGTAGCGATGCGGGATCGTTTGAATGTAGAGGACCGTATGGATCCAGATGACCGTCTGAATCTAGATGACCCTCTGAATCTAGATGAGCTCATGAGCGCTGCTCCTTGTCGATGATGACGGTCAGGCAGCCCTGATCCAAGCTGATAGTTGCGCTTGTTTCTACGAACTCGTTCGAGACTCCTCGAGTGGACCCCGGACTGAGTTCTTCACGCTGAAAGGCCCAGCGAAGTCCGGTGCTGCAGACTCCCTGGGCCGTTGCGTTGAGTGCCATCACCGACACAAATTGTCCCGTCTCGGCCAGGATCTTCCGAGAGTCACGAACGATGGCGAGATAGGTGTCACCAAACCACGCATCAATCCGCAGCCCAGCGAAGCGTTCCGAGCCCAACAACAACATGCCACTGAGCAAGTGATCAACGCGACCAGCCTGACTACCAATGACCGTTACGGAGTCGAACTTTGGGTCGAGTGATGCGTTCACCGTCTCGAGGGCAAGTTCAAGGTCAGTGGCATCTTTGTCTTGGGGAAAGGAGCGAATCTCTGCGCCGCCCCAGCGGGCTTGTTCAAGCAGAGATGGATCCACAGAATCCATATCTCCGATGACCAAATCAGGCATCCTCCCGCAAGCCAAAGCCAGGTGAAGCCCAGAGTCCGCTGCCACCACATAGGCAGCGGCACCTACAACTTCGTTGATTGAATCCCTCTGAGCAACCTCGCAAGATTCACGCGGATTGCCTACAAATGGATGAGGACCACCCGAAAACACCACTACTTCGCTCATGATCTCCCTCCGCTGGCATTACCCAGATCAGGTTGCGGGTCAGTGGCCCTGAGCCACTCTCTCAGCCCGCTGGTGCGAGCTCCCCGGATTGGTTGTAGTGACTCAAGTTACACGCTGACGCGCTAGGGGCTGGGTCAGTCTCCGATGATCCCATTCATACGAGCGAGGGTTCGCAACATAACCTCGTCGGCTCCCCCACCGATGGACCACAAGCGGGTATCCCGGTAAAAGCGTGCGGGCCAGTTCTCTTCTACGTAGCCCATGCCGCCGTGGTACTGCACTGCAAGGTCTGCCATGCGGCGCGCAAGACGAGCGGAACGCAATTTGGCTACCGTCGCGTGGCGTGTGATGTCTTGGCCATCCATGTACGCAGCTGCTGCAGCCCAGTTGTGATGCCGCATCATGTCGAGTTCAGAAGCGAGGTCGGCAAGTTCGTATTGAAGAGACTGATTCGCTAGCAACGGAGCACCAAAAGCCTGCCGCTCCTTGAGGTAAGCCACAGTCCTGTTGAGCGCTAGTTCGACTGCCCCAACCATCTGGTAGGAGGCAATCATGCGTTCGTTCTGAAACTGGCCCATCTGCTGCTGGAAGCCCCGGCCGATTTCACCGATGACGTATTCCACTGGAACTCGCACATCTTGGAACGTCAATTCCGCAGTGTCCGAGGCCCGCATGCCGAGCTTGTCAAGGGTTCGACTCACTGAAAAGCCCTCGGAATCGGTGGGAACGACAATCTGCGACATCCCTCGGAAACCACCCTCATCAGAGGTTCGGCACAGCAGGCAGATCCAATCGGCTTGGGCGCCATTGGTAATCCACATCTT
>WLLG01000013.1 GCA_009700815.1 Actinomycetota bacterium | reverse complement strand
TACTACGAGCGCAAGGTTGCAGAATTTGCAGCCGGAGAAGCAGCCGAGGGACGGGTTCGAGTCTCACTAATCGGAGACTTCCAAGGCCGGTCTGTCGGGTGAACGCGCAGTACCAACACCATTCGGAACTACCTCGTCCAGAGAGCGCTGCAAGCATTGATTCAGTCCTTGCTTTGTACGAGGAATTTGGGCAGCTGCACTATGACGAAGAGCTAGCCCAGATTGATCACGCTTTGCAGACTGCAGCCTTGGCCTTACACGAGGAAGCCTCGGATGAACTTGTAATAGCGGCATTGCTGCACGACGTTGGACATCTCCTAGCAATTCAGGCCGGCCGTGCAGAGGGGGAGTCCGCCGTCCCTGCTCAGGATCTCACCCACGAGGCCGTCGGCGCTCGCTATCTAGCAGGGCTGTTTCCCCCCTCCGTGACGGGTCCGATTGCACTCCATGTCCGAGCGAAGCGCTATTTGTGCGCCATGCAAGCCGACTACATTCAGGGACTCTCAGATGGGTCGGTGCGCAGCTTGGAACTGCAAGGTGGACCGATGAGCGTCACCGAACTTCGCGTCTTTGAACGAAACCCAGCAAGCACAAACGCCGTCCGACTTCGGAGATGGGATGACGGCGGCAAACTTGACGGCCTGCGAGTGGAACCGCTGCTTGCCTATGTTGAGCTTCTGCAGCGGGTCTCATTTTTGTAGCGGGACCTCAGGTGGCAGACATAGAGGACCTGTGCCCTGAGCCGCTGCCTAGGTTTCGCTACGTCAGCAGTACTGTGTGCCCTATGTGGTTTTGGATTGCTCTGGGAATTTTGTGCACCTTCTTCATCGCCACAGTGTCGATTGGAATGGTGACCGGCTCACTTGCTCGCCGACCTCGACGCAGTGTGTATGACATTGAAGAGGCGGTGGAATTTGTTGCTGATCGGCTTCCGGAAGACCTCACATCTGTAGTCAGCTTTGAAGAAGTTCGTGCAGTGTTGTTATTTCATTGCGACTACCTCGCAGACAAGGGCGTGGCTTCACTCGCAACAGCAGACGACATGGGTTCTGCCTTGGTGGTCGTGCCAGAGGATGAACCCATTGCCTATGTGCTCGGCAAGGTGAGTGACTCAGACCTGCAACTCAACGACGAGCAGGTTCTGCAGATACTTGATGCCGAATCCGAGTATTACCGGGCGATTGGTGCCTTCGGCCCAATGGTGGATCTTCCGCAGGATCCGTCCACATGAGTGCCGGCGCTTAGCGCCTTTGTGCTGATTCCCCTTACGATGACAACTACGAGTACAAGTTCAGGAGTACGAGATGGAACGTCCAGTGAAGTTTGAACACAATCAGTTTGTGGGCGATAAGCGCACACAGGTGGTCTACGACGTGGATGCCCTTGAGGGCGAAGACGAAGCGCTGATAGAAGAACTCATGTTGGCCGAGACGTATTTGTGCTTTGGCCCAGACACACTTCCCGAGGCTCGAAATCGCGGGTATCACTTATTTCGTAAGCAGCGGGCACTCCACGAAAGCTGATCAGGAATGACGAGGGGTGGGTACTGATGCCAGAGAGTCAGCCAGGGGGGACCGACTCGGCTCCTGCGATCATGGATTATCGGTTCCCATCTGGAGACCTACAGCTCAGGGGGCACCTAGCAGAGCCACCCGAGGGACCGCATAGCGCGCCAGGCCTCTTGCTCTGCCACGGCTTCCCAGTTCGCGGTCGAGAGTCTCCGCAGTCGGGAGTCTCGTTTCCAGAACTAGCCGATCGAATCGCAGTTGAGTTGGGGTGGGTTGTGCTTGCCATGAACTTTCGTGGTTGTGGTGCTGCGGAGGGCAACTACTCGATGCTCGGATGGCTTGACGATGTTGCAGCAGGCGTTGCTGAACTCAACCGCTTGGGCGTTCAGGGGGTCTGGATTGCAGGCTTCGGAACTGGTGGTTCGCTCGCAGTCTGCGAGGGGGCTCGCAACCCCTCGGTTATGGGAGTAGCTGCGCTTGCTACTCCAACGGACTTTGAAGACTGGGCGCGCAACCCGCGCCGACTTTTGCGCCACGCCCGCGACGTTCAGGTAATCAAAGACCCGGAGTTTCCTCCGTCTTTCGAGGAATGGGCAGCTGGGTTTAAGTCAGTTCACCCTGTTGAAGCTGCAGAGCGATTGGCCCCGAGGCCACTTCTCGTGGTTCACGGCGACAGCGACGACCTGACCCCGCTCAACGACGGACGAGCCCTAGCGCGGGCTCATGGCGATGCGGAGTTTCGTTTGATCAACGGTGCTGGTCACGAACTGCGCCATGATCCGCGAGCGGTTGCGGTCTTGCTTGGCTGGCTGTCACGGCAACAGATCGCAGTGCTTGCGCAGCCCACCGAGGCAGAGATTGAGAGTGCCGAGCTTGAAGCAGCAGAGCTTGAAGCAGCAGAGCTTGAAGCAGCGGAGGTTGAAGCAGCGGAGCTTGAAGCAGCGGAGGTTGAATCAGCGGTGCTTGAAGCAGCGGAGGTTGAATCAGCGGTGCTTGAATCAGCAGAGAGTGCTCGGGAAACTCCGACAGATCCCCCCGGCTGAGATCCAGGCACTTCATATGCCGCTCAGTTCAGGACGCTGACCTGTTTGTTGATTCGCAGGTCTTGCATCGAGATACCCATCCGCCCGTGCTGACCCGTACCGAGAGCCAGGTGCCACAGGTGGCGCAATACCGAGGTGGGTCAAGAGCCGGCAGACATCCTGAGCATGCAGTTCGGCGCTCGCCGCAGCCACTGCAGAACTCACTTGGCCCTGCCGCGTGGCTGTTGCCTGCTTGACTACTCACAACACGCCGGTAAGTGCGCCAATCGGCATCTGAAGGTCTTGGAGCATCTGCAAGTCTTCTTCTGGGGAACGCCCCAAAGTCGTTAGATAGTTGCCCACGATCAGAGCGTTAATCCCAGAGGTCATACCCATCACTTGGAGTTCTCGCAGCGTGATTTCTCGACCACCGGCGTAGCGAAGAATGACTGATGGAAGCGCAATTCTAAAGAGCGCAATCCAGCGAAGAGCTTCCATGGCGCCCATAGGTTTGCGAATCTGAAGCGGTGTTCCCGGCCGCGGATTCAAAAAGTTAAGCGGTACCTCGGTGGGATTGAGTTCAACGAGTTGGCCGAGCAACTCAAGGCGCTGAGCATCTGTTTCACCCATGCCGAGTAGCGCTCCGCAACACAACTCCATGTTGTATTCCTTGACGAGTTGGCAAGTATCCCAACGCTCCTCCCAGGTGTGCGTGGTTGCCACTGACGGGAAGAAGGAGCGGGCAGTTTCTAAGTTGTGGTTATAGCGGTGAACGCCGCCGGCTGAGAGACGTTCCGCCTGTTCTCGAGACAAGATCCCAGCCGAGATTGCCACGTTGAGCCCAGTTTCTTTTTGGACCATAGGAATAAGTTCCAAGATGCGATTCAGAGTGCGCTCATCTGGACCCTTGATCGCTAGCACGATGCAGAACTCAGAGGCACCAAGCGCCGCAGTCTCTTTGGCGGCAGCAATCACTTCTTCGGTGTCAAGGAATGGGGTTGCCTTTACTGGAGTATCAAAGGCGGAGGATTGCGAACAGAAGTGGCAATCCTCTGGGCAACCGCCAGTCTTGGCTGAGAGGATTCCTTCAACTTCAACTTCTGGACCGCACCAGGCCAAGCGCACCTGATGTGCCAGCGCTGTGAGTTCCGGCGTGTGCTCAGGAGCCAGAGCTGCAAGAGCCGCTAACTCATCTGCGCTTAGCAGCCGACGCTGTTCTAGAAGTGCGTCCTCGGCGTGACGAATCAATTCGCGGTTCATGATGCAGAAAGGTAGTTGTCCCACCGCAGCCCGACCCAACTCAGCCCACTCAGCCGAACCTAAGACCCATTTGGGCCGCGCAGGACGGAACGGGTTCTCGGCTAGCCGTGCCAGGGAACTTGGCCTTCTGTGGCCAAGTTGTAGCGGCTAATTGCGTCCGAAATGGCAGCGGGTACCAAGGTGCCGTCGGCCACAAGTTGATTGAGGACAGCGAGCACGATATTCGGAGCATCAGTCTCGAAATAGTGACGAAGAGTCTCGCGAGTATCTGAACGTCCAAACCCGTCGGTACCGAGCGAATGCCAGGCTCGTGGTGACCAGCGTGAGACTTGATCGGGCACCATCCGCATGAAGTCAGTGACTGCAACGATCGGACCTTGGGAGCGTTCTAGCTGACTTGTCACCCATGGAACTCGAGGCTGCTCTTCGGGATGTAACGAATTCCAGCGGTCGACTTCAAGTGCCTCGACACGTAGCTGTTGGTAGCTAGTCGCAGACCACAATTCGGCGCTCACCCCGTAGTGCTCGGTGAGTTCCGCTTGGGCCTTGAGCGCCTCAGTGTGGGCGGCACCCGAGAACAGGATTGTTGCGCGTGGGCCGGCGTTTGATGGGCCAAGATCTGACCGGTAGAGGCCCTTGACGACGCCCTCGGCAACGCTGTGCCCTGCTTCGTCAGTGGGCATCGCCGGCATCTGATAATTCTCGTTATACAAGGTGATGTAATAAAGAATGTCCTCGCCAGCAGTGGCGTCCCCGCCGGGGTACATGCGGTGGATTCCATCTCGAACAATCAGCGCCGTTTCGAAGGCAAAGGTTGGATCGTAGGAGCGGCATACGGGGACGACGCTTGACAACACCAAGCTTTGCCCGTCGTTATGTTGCAAGCCTTCGCCTTGGAGAGTCGTGCGACCGGCGGTAGCGCCCATCAAGAATCCGCGTGCCCGTGCATCCGCAGCAGCCCAGATCAAATCGCCGACCCTTTGGAATCCAAACATCGAGTAGAAGGTGAAGAAGGGAATCATCGCCACGCCGCGGTGCGCGTAACTCGTAGCTGCTGCTGTCCAGTCGGCTAGGCCACCTGCCTCGGTGATTCCTTCTTCAAGGATCTGCCCGTCAGTGGATTCCTTGTAGGACAGAAGCAGATCGTGGTCCACTGGCTCGTAGTTCTGACCAAGGGCCGAGTAGATGCCCAGCTCTTTGAACATCGCGTCCATGCCAAAGGTTCGGGCCTCATCAGGAATGATCGGGACGATCCTGCTGCCGACTTGTGGGTCGCGGCACAAGTTTCGTAGCAGGCGAGTAAATGCCACGGTGGTGGAAACTGCCTGAGTGCCAGACCCCTGCAGAAACTCGGTGAACACCGAGTCATTCGGAAGGACAAGCGGGCGACGGTTTTCAACAACTCGCGAAGGCAAAGGGCCGTCTAACGCTGTTCTTCGCCCAAGGAGATACGTGGCGATTTCTGAGTCCGGTGCTGGGCGAACGTAGGGTGGCAAGCCACCCTCAAATGCTGAGTCAGGTAGGACATCTTGAAGGTGTAGGCGGTCTCGTAGCTCGATGAGCTGCTTGGGGCTCATCTTCTTGATTTGATGCGTGGAGTTTCGGCCCTCGAACCCGTTGCCCAGAGTCCAGCCCTTAATTGTTTTGGCCAGAATCACAGTGGGGGCACCCTTAGTATCTACAGCTGCGGCATAGGCGGCGTAGAGCTTCTGATAATCGTGACCGCCTCGCGGCAGGTTCTGAAGTTCCGAATCGGAGAGATGTTCGACCATGGCGCGCAACCTAGGGTCGGGGCCGAAAAAGTGCTCCCGGATAAAGCTTCCAGATTCAATCGCGTACTGCTGGAACTCACCATCGATCGTTGAGTTCATTTTGTTGAGCAGGACACCGTCTACGTCCTTCTCAAGGAGTTCGTCCCAACCTCCGCCCCAGATCACTTTGATGACGTTCCAACCGTTGCCCCGGAAGATGGCTTCGAGTTCTTGAATGACCTTTCCGTTGCTACGAACGGGTCCGTCTAGGCGTTGCAGGTTGCAGTTCACGACCCAGGTCAAATTGTCGAGCTTCTCGCGCGCTGCAAGCGAGATTGCGCCAAGGGTTTCGGGCTCGTCAATCTCACCGTCACCGACGAACCCCCAGACTCGGCTACTCAAGGCGTCGTCAATGCGGCGGTTCTGTAGGTACTTGTTGAAACGGGCCTGATAGATCGACAGGATCGGACCTAATCCCATCGACACAGTTGGGTATTCCCAGAACTCGGGCATCAGGCGAGGGTGCGGGTACGAAGATAAACCGTGACCAGTTTGGGAGGGTGGCGAGTCCGCCACAGTGACTTCTCGTCGGAATCGATCAAGGTCTCCCTCGTCGAGTCGGTACTCGAGGAACGCTCGGGCATAGATTCCGGGGGAGCCATGTCCTTGGAAGTACACATGGTCTCCGGGGTGGCCTCCCTGCTTGCCCTTGAAGAAGTGATTAAACCCAACTTCGTAAAGGGCAGCGGAACTAGCAAAAGTGGAGAGGTGACCCCCGATTCCGTCAGCATTCAGATTGGCGCGCACCACCATGACCGCCGCATTCCAGCGGATATACGCCCGAATGTGTCGCTCGATGTGGATGTCTCCCGGGAACCAAGGTTCATCAGCCTTGGGGATGGTGTTGATATACGGGGTTGAGACGCTCGCTGAAGTGTCAACGGCGAGTTCCATAGAGCGCTCACGGAGCCTTGCCATCAGATAGCGGGCTCGAGAGTGGCCATGGGTCTCGACCACGGCAGTCAGAGAATCAAGCCATTCCTCAGTCTCTTGTGGGTCGGTGTCCGGAAGTTGATGAGCGAAGCCATCGATGTTCATGAAGCTCTCCGAGTTGCAGTGGTCTGATGAAGGGTAAGCGCAGGAGCGGCACAGTCATGATCATTTGTTGACGGCCTTGTGGGGCTAGCGTGCGATCAGTGTCTCGACCTGAACCTTTCGCCGCCCCGAATGGGGCAACTGTTGCATATACCGATGGCGCGTGCCGCGGAAATCCGGGCCCCGGCGGCTGGGCTTGGGCAATTCCCGGCGGTGCTTGGGCCTCGGGCTATGACCCCACGACCACCAACCAGCGGATGGAAATTTTGGCTGCTTTCCAAGCCGTGCAAACAATCGAGGGCCCAGTCCACATCGTCAGTGATTCCACGTATGTGGTGAATTGCTTTCGTGATGAGTGGTGGCGTGGATGGCAAAAGCGTGGTTGGAAGAATTCGAAGAAGGAACCCGTTGCAAACCGCGACTTATGGGAACCGTTTATTGAGCTTGCCCTAGGCAGCCAGACCACGTTCGACTGGGTCAAGGGCCACAGTGGTGACCCCATGAATGATGTGGTGGATCGACTCGCAGTTGCTGCAGCGCTCTCCACACAGAACATGAGTGGCGAGGTACCACCTACCGAGGATCAGATGGGCCCTCCTGATTCGCCGACCCCGCGCTCGGCCTCATTGCGGTCCGCTGTGGTCGACCTCGGGGCCGATCGACCGGCACTTCGCGATGGGCGGATTCCTCAGGGATCACCCTATGCGGTGGTCGGAATCCGCTCGGCTGATCTTGCTGAGTCCGAGACGGGGAAAAAGCTACGCAGGCACCTGGCTGAGGTGCTGACTGCTCAGGCCGAGCTTCGCTCTGACCTTGTTGTCCTGACTGGGTTGCGCCCGGGTGCCGAACAGCTCGCTGCTGCGGCTGCAAACGACGCCGGCATTCCTTATGTGGTCGTGTTGCCGTACCCAGATCCGGCATCGTCTTGGTCAGCACATACTCGCGCCGTGTTCGATACAGCTTGCGCAGGGGCCAGGAGCACGGTGACTCTCGAGAAAAAGTTGCCAGCCGATGCAACGGCAAAACGAGCAGCGCTAGGACGCAGGGATGGCTGGCTCAGGTCTGTGTCGCTTGGCGCCATCGTCGTGACTGACGGAGTGAACGGCGAAGCCGACTTGCAACTGAACAAGTTTGCTCAGGCCCTAGGTGATGAGGTCTGGCAAGTAGAACTGCAGCTTCTGCGTTAGCGGATCGGCAAGTTTGCTTTATCGGTTCTTCCCAGAGCGCTGCCGACGAATGGTGGCGAATGCCTCATTGACGTCGCGGACTCGCCGTTCGGCAAGATCACGAAGTTCCTGATCGGCCTCAACATGGCGGTCTGGATGTAGTTCCGAGAGCAGAATTCGATGAGCAGTGGTGATTTCTTTCCAGGTGGCCAATCTGGTCAGGCCAAGCGCCGCATACGGGCCAGCGGTTGGGTCCGGGTAACTGAATAACCCCGGTGGGCCTTGAATAGTCGGGGATTCGGTAGCGGTGGCCGCGGCAGTATTCACTTCTGCTTCCTTTAGTTGCTCGGTGGGCTGAGTGGTCATTCAGCTTGATTCTCGGCAGAGGAACGCGGTCACTAAAGAATTGTGAACAAAATTCGAGATTTCTTGTGGTTTCGGTTGGCCTGCTTGACCGTTCGGTCAATAGAGTCTCTGAAATGTTGGAACTTCAGAATGCATCAGCAATAGTCACAGGTGGAGCCTCTGGACTTGGCGAAGCCTCGGTTCGCGCACTCGCAGCGAAGGGCGTCAAGGTTGTCATCCTTGACCTTGACCGCCAGGCAGAGAAGGGCGATGCCCTCGCCAAAGAGGTCGGTGGCATCTTTGCTGCAGCCGACGTGACCGACGAGGAGCAGGTCATTGCTGCTGTAGAGGCCGCAAAGGAACTCGGTCCGTTACGGGCTGTGATCAACTCCGCAGGCATCGGTTGGGCTTCCCGCACGATCGGTCGTGACGGCAGCTACGAATCAGCTCACAACCTTGAGCTTTTCCGCAAGGTCATCGACATCAACTTGGTTGGCACATTCAACGTGACTCGCCTAGCCGCATCCGCAATGTCATTGAATGAGCCAGATCAGGACAACGCCCGTGGCGCAATCATCAACACTGCATCTGTTGCTGCAGTCGAAGGCCAAGTCGGCCAGGTTGCTTACGCTGCTTCAAAAGCCGGCATCGTCGGAATGACCTTGGTTATCGCACGAGACTTGGCCCCGGCTGGAATCCGCTGCAACACCATCATTCCTGGTTTCTTTGACACCCCGATTTATGGTGGCAATCAAGAGATGAAAGATCACCTCATGAAGGACACCCTCTTCCCCAAGCGCCTTGGGTTCGCATCCGAGTACGCCTCGCTTGCCATTGAGCTGATCACGAACGGGTACATCAACGGTGAATCAGTGCGTATCGACACTGGCACGAGGATGCAGCCGAAGTGATCCACTGATCCGTCGCTGTGCGACGGATCACTGCTCAGCAGCATTCAAGGGCAGGCTCTGCTGTATCAAAGGGCAGGCTCTGCTGTATCAACGGGCAGGCTCTGCAGTATCAAAGGGTGCTGCTGAGGGACTCATCATGATCGCTCCGTTTGGCAGTTTTGAAGATTTGCCTAACCAGTAAGCGTGATCGGCCATGGCGAGCAGCGCGTGGTCGCCGCTTGAGTTTCCATAGGACCAAAGTTCAAGGTTCTTCATCGGACCAAGTGCCGGCTGTCCAAGCCATGCACGCAACCGCAGCGCCTTCTGTTCGGCGCGCACGTTCGGAAACTCCATCTGCCCTGTCAGCAGGCCGTACTCCACGCTGGGTTCAACGGCGATCACTGCCGTCACTCCTAATTCCTGAGCGAGTGGTTCAAGGTAATAGGTCAGAGAAGCCGAGACGAAGAGCACCTCATGGCCAGCGTCACGATGCTGCTCAAGTCGTTGCAGCACCGTTGGATTCAATTCGTTGACGAGCAAGTCGCGGGCATACAGATTGCCTAGGTGCTGCAAATCTTGCTCGCGCCGACCACACATCGAGCGATGAATCATCTCGGCCTTAACGGCGTCCCGATCGCGAAGATCAACATTTCTTCGAAGCCCCGAAACCCCAACCTCTGCTGCAATCTGAGCAAAGCGTGAGCGCCCTGTAACTCTCAGTAGAAAGGGAATGAGCGTGTCGCTCTTCGACAGAGTTCCGTCAAAGTCAAAGGCAGCAACTTTGCGTCTCGATAGTTCAGTCAACCTAGGTACCAATCTGGAGCGTGGATTCTTAGAGGGGTGATGAGGTGTTTTCAACGAAGGCGTCTAGGCGCGCCAAGGTTGACTCCATGGACTTCAAGTTCTTTGCCGGAGATTTTGTGATCTCTACATAGGCTCCGAACTTTGAAGTAGACCAATCGAAGGTCTCGGTCACCAGAGTGGAGCCAGCGTCAGCGCCTTCGGTAATTGGTTCAAGCTCGTAGCGCCAACGCCACCCGCCAGCATGCGCCCAAGCAATGAGTCGCCCTTCGGCGTATTCCACCACCTTGTTGCTGATCCGATAGGGCACAACGATTCGCATATTGGTCGAGAACTTGTCGCCGAGACCCAGCTTGCGAGATCCTCCCTTGGCACCTTGAACGCTGCCAGAACCGTCGATGACGTGATGAAGTGTCGGGTCCGCTACTACATCAAAAATACGCTGCGCGTCAGCTGCAATGACACGAGTCGCGGAGACTTGCTTGTTGTTTACGCTCAAGATCTGTTCCCATCTTTGTTTCTCTTACGCTGGGTTGCGCAGTCGAAGTAATGATTCACCACGCTAGGCGAGCAAAGCAGCAAGCGCGGGTTCGAGCTCGGGATAGCTAAAGGTGAACCCTGCTTCAAGCAGTGCCGCAGGTACTACTCGTGAACTCGTCAGAAGCAGAGAGTCGGCCAATTCCTTGCCAAACAGCAACCGCGGGCCAGTAATGGGCAAGATGGTCGTCGGCCGGTGAAGTACACCACCCAAAATTTTGGTGTACTCGGAGTTGGTGACTGGCTCCGGCGCAGTCAGGTTGACTGCTCCGGCAAGCTCGTGAGTCAGAAGAAATTGGATTGCACGAACCTCGTCCTCGATTGAGATCCAACTGATGTACTGCTTGCCAGAACCGACCTTGCCGCCAAGGCCCAATTTAAAGAAGGGCAGTTGTTTCGCAAGCGCTCCACCTTCGGTGGATTGAACAATTCCGGTGCGTAAGAAGGCAACTCGTATGCCGGCGTCTACTGCCGGCTGGGCTGCAGCCTCCCAATCGATACAGACACGGGCAGTGAAATCCGAACCAGGCGTTCCGCTCTCATCAAGAATCTCATCTCCATGCTCGCCGTAATAGCCAATGGCCGACCCGGAGAGCAGCACTGCCGGTGGTTGGTCCATGGCGGCAAGGGCCGTGGCCAGCAGGCTGGTTCCCAGCGTGCGAGAGGTCAGAATGCGATCCTTCTGTTGGGCAGTCCAACGGCTATCGGCAATGCCCACTCCCGCCAGGTGAATGACGGCCTCGATACCCTCGAGTGCGCTGGCGTCAATGAGTTTCCTTGATGGGTCCCAAGAAGCCTGACGAACCACCGAAGCGGCAGCACCGGCACCTGCTCCCGAATCCTTGCGGGCTGCTGGGGCAGAATTCGGACGGCTGAACTGAGTCAGTTCGTGACCATCGCGCAGAAGTGCGTCCATGAGTTGCGTGCCAATCAGGCCGCTAGCACCAGTGAGAGCAATCTTCATCAGTCATTTCCTCTTTCGCCGACGGGACGTGCCGGTACGCATACTTGGTTAGCACTGCTAACAGCCTGCGCGGTCGCGAGGCCTCTAGCCGCGCAGGTACCACCAGGCTGATCTGAGCTAGCCGCGCTCGCTGACCTTGCGCCACACTGCGCGTGGTAAAAGGCGGAAAATAAAGAACGGGTACTTCAGGATCGGAGGTGCCCAGACCACCTCGTGGCCATTCGCGAGTGCAGAGCTGAGCAGTTCTGCAACATTTTCTGGAGTGGTCGAGAATGGTGCAGCCTTCATGCCGGTGGTCATCTTGGTATGCACAAAGCCAGGGCGCACAACGATCACCTTGATGCCCGTTCCAACCAAGCTGTCCCCTAGGCCCTGAGCAAATGCATCCAAGCCAGCTTTGGTTGATCCATAGACAAAGTTGTCCTTGCGGGCTCGGAGCCCCGCAACGGAGGACATCAGGACTAACACGCCATGACCTTGGGCTTTGAATCGCTCTGCTACTACCAAGCTGGCAGAGACCAACCCGGCGAAGTTGATCTGCACGGCCGCAGCGGCAAAGGCAGGGTCGGCCTCGAACGCTTCTTGGCTGCCCAAAATTCCTGCGGGTGCGTACACCAGATCGATATCGCCGAACTCGTCGAACACATCACCAATCACCTTTGGGTGGCTGTCAACGTCAGTGCAATCCCAGTGAACAATCTCCACCTTGTCTGCTCCTCCGGCGAGCAGCACCTGAGCCACAGCATCCATGCCATCTTCAGGGCGTCCGGCCAGAATCACGGTTCTGCAGCGGCCCTGAATCAGGCGCAGGCAGACAGCCTGGCCAATGTCTGACCCGCCTCCGAGTACTAGTACTGATTGCACTTCACCTAGTGCATCTCGCACGTGGTTCTCCAGTTCTGGCGCAGTAGCGCTCGATTGTTGCGGCTCTAGCGTTGTTCCAGGCGCACTCACTCTGACAGAGCGCCACATGTCAGACCATGACATTAGTCAGGATGGCTGCGCTCGCTTTGACCCGGTGGTATCGCTGCAGGCAAAAGGTCCTAACTTGGTCCCTGTGAGCACCCGAATGCTGATAGTTCTTGCTTTGATCTGTGGGATGGCAATTTTGGTTGCCTTTGCTGTGCAAGCGGCGCAGCTCATCTGAGTAGTCTGTTGGTCGTGGATGACACCAATGCGCAAGCAGCGACTACTGCTACAGCCGATCCCTTGCTAACGGGCACTAGTAACGGATCGGCACCCTCAGGCCAACATTTTGATGTTGTAGTCATTGGGGGCGGGCCAGGTGGATATGGCGCAGCCCTCTATGGGGCCTCAGCTGGTCTCAATGTTGCACTCGTAGAGATGGACAAAATTGGGGGCACCTGTTTGCACAGAGGCTGCATCCCAGCAAAAGAGCTTCTTGAAACGGCCTCAATCGTTAGAACCGTCAAGCATGCTGCTGAGTTCGGAGTCATTGTCGAGCCCAAGACGGTTGACTGGAGCATCACGCTGGCACGCAAGCAAGAAGTGATCAACAAACTTGCTGGCGGTGTGGTCATGCTGCTGAAGAATCGCAAGGTCACGATGTTTAATGGTCTGGGTTCTCTTGGCCCCGACAAGCAGGTCCACATTGTGGGTCTTGATGGCGAACAGGCGGACATTTCTGGCGATGCAGTCATCCTCGCACCCGGGTCCGTGCCTCGAGTCATTCCTGGCTTTGAGCCCGACGGAACCATTGTCGTTACATCGGATGAGTTCTTTCATCTCACGCAGATTCCCCGCCGAGCGGTGGTCATTGGCGGAGGCGCGATTGGTTGTGAATTTGCGTCGACCTTGGCCGACTTGGGCAGCAGCGTGACAATCCTCGAGGCCCTTCCGAAGGTGCTTCCCGGATGCGATGACGATGTCACTCGCGTCGTGCTGCAGTCATTTAAAAAGAAGGGCATAACTGTTCGCGCTGGGGTCGCTGTGACGGGGCACACACCAAACCCAGTCGGCGGAACAACAGTGCAGTTTGGTGACGGCGAAACAATCGATACTGATGTAGTGGTGGTCTCTGTTGGCCGTGTGCCGTATTCCGGGGGTCTGCTCGACGCTGGAACACAGGTTCACGTCTCTGATCGTGGACACCTTGAAGTCGATTCGCTCTGCCGTACTGCCGAGCCCTCGGTCTGGGCAATTGGGGATGCCATTGCTAGTCCGCAGTTGGCGCATGTGGCCTTTGCCGAGGGCATTCTTGCAATCAAAGACATCCTTGGTGAGTCTCCGACGCCGATCGACTACGGAAAGGTTCCTTGGGCGATTTATTGCCATCCCGAGGTTGCCTTTGCTGGCCACTCCGAGGCAACGGCAAAGGCGGCTGGATATGAGGTCGTGGTGTCGAAGCACCGCTTCGCCGGAAACAGTCGGGCGCAGATCTTGGGAGAGACCGATGGTCTCGTCAAGATCATCGCCGAACGGCGCGCTGATGGAACTGCCGGCACTGTTTTGGGCGTTCACATGGTTGGGCCTTGGGTAACTGAGCAGCTGTCAGGTGGCTACTTAGCAGTCAACTGGGAGGCCACTGTTGATGAGGTCGCTGCACTGATACAGCCTCATCCATCCTTGACCGAACTCTTTGGAGAGTCCATGTTGGCGCTCACCGGCAGATCGCTTCACGGATAGGTCAGAACACTTGGGCGGCGACCCACACGGCTCACTTCGCGCAGGATGCGAGAGCTGCTGATCTACCCCAAATTTCACTGAGTAACGAGACAAGTTCAACACAAGTAAACTGAACCTGATCTGCCGGATTCAACGGTGAATCAGACAGTGAAGGGAACATCCTCTTATGCCCGAGATCTTGATGCCGCAGCTAGGTGAATCAGTCACCGAAGGCACCATTACCCGTTGGTTCAAACAAGTCGGCGAGTCGATTGAGGAGGATGAGCCGCTCTTTGAGGTTTCAACCGACAAGGTCGATACCGAGGTTCCTGCGCCTTCAGCGGGAGTGCTAACCGAGATTCGTGTTCCCGAGGGCGACACGGTAGACGTGGGGACCGTGCTTGCCGTGCTGGGAGGGGACGCCGCACCGGCTTCCCCAGCAGCAGAAGCACCCGCTGCACCTGCTCCTGCTCCTGTGGCCGAGGCTCCCGCACACGCGCCGGCACCTGTGGCGGCTGCTCCCGCACCTGCACCTGCACCTGTGGCCGAGGCACCTGCGCCGGCACCTGTGGCGGCTGCTCCTGCACCTGCACCTGCACCTGCACCTGCTCCCGAACCTGCAGTTCAGACTCCCGTTGCACCTGCACCTGCACCTGCACCTGCCCAGCCGATGGCTGCTGGGGCGTTGCTCTCACCGCTGGTCCGCCGCCTGATCGAGGAGCACCAGCTCGATCCGACCACCATTGTTGGAACGGGCGTGGGCGGACGCATCACCCGAGAGGATGTGCTCGCAGTTGTTGATTCCCGGGCCGGAGCCACCCCTGCTGCTTCCGCTGCACCGGCCGCTTCTGCCCCGGCCCCCGCTGCACCTGCACCCGTCGCTGCGCCAGTCCCCGCAGCCCCACGAACTGGCATTGCCCCCATGGTTCCTGGCACCGGAGAACGCGTAGAAGAACTGAATAAGATCCGACGCATCACTGGCCAAGCGATGCTGACCTCAAGGGCCTCAGCCCCGCATGCCATCACCATTGTTCAGGTGGACTACGAGGGCGTTGAGCGGGTCAGGCAAGCCCATCGTGATCAGTTCAAAGCCGACGAGGGCTATTCACTGACCTATCTGCCGTTTATTTCTCGAGCAGTGGTCGACGCTCTGCACGAGTTCCCTCATATGAACGCTTCGATGGGTGATGGGGCCGTCATCTTGCATGATGCCGTTCACCTTTCCGTTGCGGTCGACCTGGGGTTCGAAGGCCTGATCGCTCCAGTGGTTCGAGACGCACACGATAAGCGTCTCCGAGCCATTGCCAGCGATATTCATGACTTAGCTGCGCGAGCCAGAAACCGGCAGCTTGGTCCGGATGACATCTCTGGTGGCACGTTTACGTTGTCGAATTCGGGCAGCTACGGAACCCTCATTGTTGTCCCCATTATCAACCAGCCGCAGGTTGCAATTCTGTCTACCGACGGGGTTTCTCGTCAGCCGGTGGTTGCTGTTGATGCTTTCGGAGTGGAGAGCATTGCTATTCACTCGGTGGGCAACTTGACCTTGTCTTGGGACCATCGAGCCTTTGATGGTGCCTATGCCGCAGCGTTCATGCAGCGAGTCAAAGAGATCCTTCAAACTCGAGACTGGGCAGCAGAGATCTGAATCCCGCGGCAGTGAGCCTCTCCGAATCTGACAGGGTATGACGATGCTCTCTTCTTCCCGTGCGCCGGAAGCCCTGCGTGGCCTTGGTGGGGGACTGCGCACCCGCTGGCTTGGCACGGTGCCCTATCAAGACGCATGGGCGCTTCAACGGGGACTGCACGCGGAGCTTCCGAAAACTGGAGTTGATCGGCTGCTGCTACTTGAGCACCCACACACCTTTACCCTGGGGCGCAACGCCAACCCCGATCATGTCTTAGTTGACCCACTCGCTGTTCGGGCCGAACTCGTAGAATCCGATAGGGGCGGCGATGTGACGTATCACGGTCCGGGTCAACTTGTTGCCTACCCGATTCTGCAACTTCCGCCCAAGGGTTGGAACCCCGGTCATTCCGACCCGCAACTGATTGGAACGTTGGCAGACACTCAGGCCTACATTGCCCTGCTCGAACAGATCCTGATCCTGACTATTGCAGACCTTGGCTTAGTGGGTGCAGGCCGACATGATGGGTATCCGGGAGTTTGGATTGAACCCAACACTGATCGTGCACGCAAAATTGCAGCCATCGGCGTACGGATCGAACACGGCAGATCCCTACATGGAATTGCTTTGAATGTCTCTCCTGACTTGGAGTACTTCTCTCATATCGTTCCCTGTGGAATTGCTGAGTTTGGCGTGACATCTCTCGCCAATGAGGGCCACGAGGTGAGCATGCATGCAGCCGTTGACGCATTTGTCGCACGGTTCGAACAACACTGGCAACCCGAGTGGCATGAGCGTTCCGATGTGGTGTGGCGGCAGACCGAGACAGATCTCGCTCCCTTCAGTAGAGGTGCCGGACCAGGGGAACTTACCGATGGGTCGAACCGACTGCGCCCAAGCGCCCAAGGTCAGTCAGCACAGGCTCAGTCAGGACAGGGTCAGTCAGTAGATGGGACTTCGGTCAGACTGCTTGGACGACTTGCAGAAGCTGGCGTTATGGAGGGGATCGCTCTTGGTGATCGCAAGCCAGACTGGATGCGAGCCAAACTCAAACTTGGCAGCGAGGTGCTGAAGGTAAAGCAGACCATTCGGGATCTTGATTTGGTCACTGTCTGCGAGGAAGCGGGCTGCCCGAACCTGACCGAGTGCTGGGCAGAGGGAACCGCCACCTTTATGGTTTGCGGCGAGCGCTGCACGCGAGCTTGTGGGTTTTGTTTGGTAGATACGCGGCACCCAGAAGCCTTAGACGCTCATGAGCCAGAGCGTGTCGCTCAGGCTGTTGATCGCATGGGCTTGGAGTTTGCGGTCATCACCATGGTTGCCCGTGATGATCTAGCTGATGGCGGCGCGCAACATGTGGCGGACACGATTGCAGCGATTCGTCAGACTCGTCCGGCTACGCAGATTGAGGCGCTGATCTCTGACTGCAAAGGCGACCCAGATTCGCTTCAGTTGATCTTTGATGCTGCTCCAAATGTGTTGAATCACAACATAGAAACCGTTGCTCGGCTGCAGCGGGCCGTGCGTCCATCGGCCTCGTATGCTCGCTCGCTCGCTGTGTTGTCGCGATCGGTGGCTGCGGGTTTGCAAACAAAATCGGGCCTAGTTCTGGGAATGGGTGAGGATGCAGATGAGGTTGCCGCAACCTTGGCTGACCTTGCCGCAGTTGGGGTGAGCATTGTCACGATCGGGCAATACCTGAGGCCGACTTCGCATCACCTGCCGGTGGCTCGTTGGTGGACACCAGCGGAATTTGATGAGTTCAAACTGATCGGTGAGGGCTTTGGCATTACCCATGTTGAGTCGAGCCCGTTCACCCGGTCGAGCTACCACGCCAAAGGCAGCGCTGCGGCAGCCGAGCAGACTGCTGCGTCAGGACAATCGATAACCGTGGACAAGCACTAATGGGGGACAAGCACTAATGGGAATTGTGGCCAAAGGTGGGCAGCAAACCACTCGGCAGCAGGCTGGTGGGCAGATGGAAAACCCGCGCCCCGAGTACGCAACTGGCACGGTCTACCACGAGGCAGTTGCTGCCGACGGGACTCGGATCTATCACCATCAGGTATTTGACCGTGGGTTGTTGCAGTCCTGGACTCAGGATTCAGC